>CAXIDO010000009.1:0-14939 GCA_964022745.1 uncultured Methyloligella sp.
AATTTCTTGGAGTTGGAGCGACTGTGCGTAATTGGCGAACAGTTAAAAAACTCCAAGCAATGGTTTGAAGCTTGCTTGTTTTTCTTCATATCCACTCCTGTAGCTTCTATCTGATCTATTAGAATTAATCATAACTTTCCGTTTTTCTTCCCTCTTTTTTGCATTTTCCAATCTTGGCATAGCTCTTGTTAATTCATAGCCACATATGGGTTTTTAATGTCTCATCAGTCATTTCCTCGGTTTTGATGTTTCATTTTGGATCATATTGTTTTGGTATTATGCATTAGGGTTTAAAAAAATGGTTCGTGTTGATGAGAGCTATAACTTGGCTGATGATAAGCAAGCTGTAAAAATACAATCTTCCACAAGGGATACTGATAAAGCTGCAAATAAGATTATTCGTCCCTATCAAGGTATGGTCGCCCTTCCTTCTATCTGCATGGGATTTGGTGTTGTCTTTAGTTTTTTAACCGTTGTTACCTTAGGAGCTATGGGGATCATTCCACTTTGGCTCGGTCTTGTTTTGAATTGCCTTGTTCTCTATGCCGCTCAAACGCCATTACATGAAGCGTGTCATGGGAACATTGCAGGTCGCAAGGGGGAGCTAATGTGGCTCAACCATTTGATTGGCTATTTGTGTGGTTATGTTTTGCTGCACGAATACAAAGCTTTTCGCCATTTGCATCTAGCACATCACAGAGAAACAAATGATGAGATACTAGACCCTGATCATTGGGTGAAGGTTGATAACCCTTGGGTGGCTTTGTTTCGTTGCTGCACAATCGTCTTTTATTACAACCATTTCTTTTTCAAAACAGTGATTTTCCAATCTCATGACCCGGTGAAACGCAAACTTGCTCTTCATGTCATCGCTTCTTTTTGGGCACTTTATGCTCTAATGTTTTGGCTTGCTGTGACTGGATGGTGGGCTGAGGTTTTAATGCTTTGGTTATTGCCCCACTATATTGCCAGCGCTCTGATTATTTACTTCTTTGCTTATCTGGTGCATCAACCTCATAAAGAAACTGAACGCTATAGGGATACGAACCTATTCCTCTTTAAAGGCTCTCTTTCCAAGTTCATTACCTGGGCTTATTGCTTTCAGAATTATCATTTGATTCACCATCTTTACCCACGAATTCCGTTTTATCTCTACCCGGAAGCGTTTAGAGATGTTCGTCCTCTTCTTGAGAAGGAAAACGCACCTATTACTGAATTTGAAGGGCTAGAATTAAATACTGGGCAGCAAGAACATCAATTATAGGGGTTAAAAAGCCTGTTTAATCACTTATTTAGTCGGTTAAACCTTGTATTAAGCCAAAATTAATCAGGTAACCTCATTATAATAAGTTGATCTTAATCTTATTCAATCAAATTTAAGACTGTATGTATCATACTATTTTTTGATTGTTTTAAGTAAGCGGAGCTTTGTGCCTATGTATCTTTCAAGGCTAATTTATTATAGCGTAAATGCTGTTCAGTCTCAGGAAGGCTCGTTACAGCAAGAGCTAAAATCCATTCTGCTTGCCTCCCAGCGCAATAACCCGCCGCTTGGGGTTTCTGGTGCTTTGATCTTCAATTACAGTTATTTTGCTCAAGTTCTTGAAGGTGACCGCAAGGCTATTACCAAAATCTTTTGTAAAGTTGCAAACGATACACGCCATTCCGATATTGTGCTGCTTGAAGTTGAACCTATTTCCGAGCGATTGTTCTGCAATTGGAATATGTCTTTTGTTGGTGGTGCTGTTTCTGAAAATGAGCTGCGCCGGTATGGGACGTCTGCACAATTTCACCCTGAAAAAATGACATCTGATAGTTTACTAGGATTTGTTCGTGCTGTGATTGATGCCAGCAATGCAACAGCGAAAGCTAAAGCTTCTTAAACTCACTTTTTTCCATGACCTAATGCATAAATTTTTTAGCTTTTAATCAAAGCTAATAACTCTTCGCTCGACGCCTCCCCATCTGACTTCAACCATTCCATTGTTAAATGTTCTAGGATTTTCCCAACTTCAGGACCTGGTGGAACCCCCTTCTTGATGATATCAGCTCCTTTTACAGGAAGTTCCTTGACCTCATCAGCCTCTATTGATTTTATTTTTTCAATAACAGCATCTAAATTAAGAGAGCAATGTCCCAATGCATAAAGGAGTTTTATTAGCGAGGAATAATCGGCTTTTCCAAGGATGAAAAGATATTTATTATTAAGAAACCGTCCTTCAGATTTGGTCAGGTCAAGTGAAGTTACGAGTGAGTTTTTCTCTAAATTAGCTTTTACTTTAAGCTCAATTTTTTTCGTTTCAGTTTTTGATAATTTGAAGCGTTTCGTTAGGCGCTCGACATCACCTACATGCCAGGTTGAAAGAATTGCTAGCCGCAATGATGTATCTGCATTTTCATTTAACTTTTTTTCCAACTCAACCAGTTTAAAAAAGGCACGGATGTTTGGAGCTGTGCCAAGTAGTGCTGCTAATATACCATTTTGATAAAGCTCGGTGGCGACTTCAACAGGCTCTGGAGCGCTCAATATTTTGAATAGCTCAGATTTGACCCTCTCTGCTGAGAGGCTTCTTAAGCCCTCTTTTAATTTAATGGTTGCGCTAATAGCCAGGGGATCAAAAGGAGGTTTTGTGTAATAAGAAGCAAAGCGGTAATATCTCAGACTTCGTAAGTAATCTTCCCTAATTCGGTTTTCCGCATTTCCGATGAAGCGCACAGTTTGTGTTTCTATATCGCCTAGCCCTGTTCCTAGCGGGTCTTCAACCGTCCCGTCCGCTAACACGTAGAGGGCATTGATTGTGAAATCCCTACGCTTGGCGTCTTCAAGCCAGCTTGTGCCAAATTCAACGGTTGCGTGGCGACCATCTGTTTTTACATCAGCTCTCAGAGTTGTTATTTCAAAGGTTGTATCGTTGATTAATACAGTCACTGTGCCGTGTTCAATCCCAGTTGGTATTGTTTTTAGACCAGCCTGTTTTGCTTTTTCGATAATTTCTTCAGGTGTATAAATCGTAGCAAGATCAACATCTTCAACCGGTTTACCAAGAAGATGATTTCTTGGGGCGCCGCCAACGACCTTGAGCTCATCACCTTTTACGAGAAACGTTTCAAACAGCTTTTTAAGCTCTTTCGTTTCCAGCCACGTAGCGTCTGTTAGTTTATTTCCAATGATCTTAGTCAATTGAACATTCTCGTTTACGATTTATCTAATGCCAGGGCCTCAGCTATATTTCCTTTTCAGATAGATCTTTTTTCTTTTTGCTGCTGCTTTTTTGTTTTTCATCCTTTTTTTCTTTTTTAAAAGGTTCAATGTAACCAGGGATGATTTTACCATCTTTCACAACAGGCGGGTGATAGATGCCATCTTTCACACCACTGTTAAAGGTAATTTGTGTGACGTAAAAAATGAGCATCAGCACAAAGCCGATTGAAAATAAAACTTTCAATGGCACTTGTTTCCAAAAGGCGGCTTTATCTTCCGGCTTTTTGTGGATAATGATATAGGCCCCATAAATAATGAGTGGGAGAAAGATCAGTAGTAAATTGATTGCAATGACCCGTGTCATTCAATTCCTCGCTTTTTTCATAGTATTATGTTGGCAATGGTACATCTTAATTTATAGCTTTTCAAAGCGTCCGGCTAGTTCTCTTAAGATAGCAGCAGTTGCGCCCCAGATGTAATAGTCATTAAAGGGCAATGCCCAAAATTCTCGTCGTTCTCCTTCATAGATGACACTCTCACGTTTGAAATTTTTTACATCCATCATGAATTCAACGGGCAATTCAAAAATTTCATCAACTTCGTCTTCTGCTTTTTTGAAAATGAAGGGAGGAGATAACTCTCCAACTATTGGCGTTATGTTATAACCCGTGACTGTTTGATACAGAGGGAGTTTGCCTAGAACTTTGATCTGCGCTTGATTGATACCAATTTCTTCGTTTGCTTCACGAATGGCGGCATGACTTGGACTTAAATCTTCTTTGTCAATTTTTCCACCTGGAAATGCAATTTGCCCCTTATGATTTGAAAGAGATAAAGTACGCCGCGTGAGTATAAGTCTGGATTGGTCTTCCCTGTGTAAAAAAGAAACAAGGACGGCAGCTTCTTTCACGGGTGGTTTGAAATTATTAAAATTCTTTTCATCACTTCGCGAATAAGGAGAGATGATGTTTTCTTCATCTAATTCCATAGTTTTAAGTGCTAATTGTTCACTTAGATTTTGCATTAAATTGAGCGCGACCTACATACTGTTTTTGTTTTTAGTTTAATAAAAATTATACAATAAGCTTGTTACATATCTTGGCTGTATTGCTTTTGTTATACTTGGGGGCAGTTGGCTAATTTTTCAATTGGAAAAAATGTTCCATGGCTCCAGACGCCATAATGCTCTGTGCCATCAATGAAATGTGTCTCTATATAATTTGCCAATTCATAATATACTGAACGACTTAATTTAGCCTCTAGCATGTTTTCATCGGCATGACGGATTTTAATATAGGGCTTTAATGTTTCCTCATTTGTTTGCTTTGGAAAGCGAAGGGGATTGCTTTCACTTGCTTCAACCTGATCACCTACATTTGTTTTGAAAGAAATAATTTGCTCGGTTTTATCTGCCTTAACTTCCATTTCTATTGCAATGAAAGGAACATCTTTTACCTCGATCAACATTTTTTCTACAGGGGTAACCAGATAATACTCGCCCTCTTCTTTTTTTACGACTGAAGAGAAAAGTTTAACCAACTTCTCTCGTCCAATTGGGGTCTTATTGTAAACCCAAGTGCCATCTTCTTCTATAGACAGATCAAGTTTGCCACAAAAATCCGGGTTCCATAAATGCACTGGCGCTCCAGATGCCTTATTATTTGTTTTAGATTCATCTGAGTTTTCAAGATTTTTCATCAAAGTTTCTAAGTTGACGCTCGTTTTCGGGATTGGCACTTTAGTCGATGAGCTCATGGTCTTTTATCCCCATAACTTGTTGTAATACATATAAAATTAACTTTAAACACAGGTGCCTTAGCTTCAACATGTTTAACTTTTACGTTTAAGCTCACTAGATTGTGTGTTTCTTGTTATAGTTTAATCACATCATACTTACATATATGCTATTTTCAATTTAAACAGGGCTCGGTATACTTATCCTATGACCAATATCAGTCAAACCGGTGATAAAATCATCGAAGAGGTGGAAGCGGCCAGCGCAAAAATCAATAAGATTAAAGCGGCGGCTTCCTCTAAAATTTATGGACAAGATGACGTTATTGACCTGGGGCTAATAACCATCTTAAGTGGTGGGCATGCTTTGCTTATTGGTGTGCCTGGTTTGGCTAAAACCCTTCTTGTTGAAACATTGGGCACAGTTTTAGGCTTAACGAATAAACGGGTTCAATTTACACCTGATCTTATGCCTTCTGATATTGTTGGTGCTGAAGTGCTTGAACAATCCAGTACTGGTGAACGCTCTTTTCGCTTCATAAAAGGCCCTATTTTCACTCAGCTTCTCATGGCTGATGAGATTAATCGTGCTAGCCCTCGTACTCAATCTGCCCTTTTGCAAGCTATGCAGGAAAAACATGTGACAGTTGCAGGGTCAGGCTATGAGTTACCAGCGCCATTTCACGTTCTTGCTACGCAGAACCCTCTTGAGCAAGAAGGCACTTATCCTTTGCCAGAAGCTCAACTGGACCGTTTTTTAACGCAAATTAATGTCAAATACCCTGACAAAGAAGCTGAGCGGAAAGTGCTTTACCAAACGACAGGCACTGAAACTCAAGATTTACAGCCGATTGTTGATGGTGAGCAATTACTCACAATGCAGCATCTGGTTCGCCAGTTACCTATTGGAGAAACAATTGTAGAGGCCATTTTAGATTTGGTTCGAAGTGCACGCCCTAACGAAGCTGACGCTCTACCAATTGTAAATGAGATGATCGCATGGGGTCCTGGTCCACGTGCTGCTCAGGCTCTTTCACTTGGTGTACGTGCTCGCGCCCTGATTGATGGTCGTTTGGCTCCCTCTCTTGATGATGTTGTTGCCCTTGCTGAGCCTGTACTGAAGCACCGCATGGCTTTAACTTTTGATGCGCGTACAAGAGGCGTTACTCTGCAAGATATTATTTCCACACTTACGAGTGGTGTTTTAAAAGATTAAAATTAGGAGCTCTATACCGTTTGTCAAAAATAGCTGACATATCTGCGATCACGGCTTCTGAGCCTACTGCGCGAAATTTAAGCGCTCTTATGCCGGACCTTATACTAAGTGCTCGGCAAATTGCGCAAACGCTTGCGCATGGGCGACATGGGCGTAAACGTGCCGGTCCTGGGGAAAGCTTTTGGCAATTTAGACCCTATCAAAACTTTGAATCTATGACAGCGATTGACTGGCGCCGTTCTGCGAGTACTGATCAATTATTTGTTCGTGAAAAAGAATGGGATACTGCCCACACATTCTGGCTTTGGATCGACCTTGCTCCTTCTATGTGGTACAAATCAAAGCTATCAAACGTCACCAAAGCTGAACGCGCCATTGTGCTTGGGCTGGCTCTTGCTGAAATGCTTGTTCGCTCTGGTGAGCGCGTTGGAGTTTTGGGATTGATGCGTCCACGCACAAACCAAGATATTGTCCCCCGAATTGCCGAGCGTTTAATTTATAGTCAAACTCACGAAGAGCTTAAAAATAGTTTTCCTAAAAACGAAAACATTTCGCGCTATTCTGAGGTTATTTTAATTAGTGATTTTCTTGATGAATTAGAGAACCTAACCAATGGTTTGCAAAAGATTGGCGGGCATCAGGTAGGCGGCACTGCTGTTCAGATTATTGACCCGGCCGAAGAGAGCTTTCCTTTTAGTGGACGTGTTGAATTTAAGGATGTGCAACACCAAGAGCGGGTTTTAATTGAAAATGCAGGAGACTTAAGAGACCGCTATAAAGAGGCTTTTCAAAAAAGAAAAGCTGATCTAGCCAGTGTCTGTCGGCGATTGAACTGGGGGCATCTCATTCACCACACTGATCGCTCTGCTCGTTCCGGCCTGTTAAATGTTCATGGGTTTTTATCTTCTCATTATTACTCTACTGGTGCGATGACGCATGACGCCGTTGTTGATTCATCTCTTATAGTTCCGAGTGACCCGTCACTTGTGAGTTCAGATGATAAGAATGATAAGCCTATTGATAAGGCATTTGATGAACCTGTGAAGGGTGAGACTGTATGAGCCTTGGATTTTTAAGTTTTCTTAGCCCATTGCCATTAATTGGCTTACTCACCTTACCGGTGATTTGGTGGTTGTTACGCTCAACTCCGCCAAGTCCTGATCGTCAAACGTTTCCTCCGACACGGATTTTAAAACGTCTATTACAAAATGAAACCACAGCTTCGCACAGCCCTTGGTGGCTAACTTTGCTCCGCCTAATGGTGGCAGCTTTTGTTATTTTTGCCCTGTCTCAACCGGTTTTAAACAGCGCTAAACCTTTATTTCCAACAAAATCAGAAGATGAAACAGCAACTAAAACCAATGGTCCTGTTGTGATTATGGTCGATAATGGTTGGACAGCTGCTTCGAAGTGGTCGCTTCGTAAAATCATGATGGAGCGATTGGTGCGTGACGCACAAGCACAGGAGCGACTGGTTTTCCTTTTGCCAACTGCGCCTGAAAGAGAGGGGGGTAATATTATTCCTCTGAGTGCTCTTGATGCTCTGGCTCAAATTGAACGCATGCAACCAACTGATCATCTTTCTGCACTGGACCGTCTGGATAAAGGCTTAGACCTTTTTTCATCAAACAATGAAGGGGCCTTAAAGAATGGCGCTCTTTATTGGTTGGCTGATGGTCTCAGCTTTGAGAAATCAGAAGACGTGATAACTAAACTTGCTCGTTTTGAAACGGCGGGTTTATCTCTTCACCTTGTTTCTCCAGATGAAAGTTCCTTACCTTTGGCGCTGAGTGCCCGGCTAGGCCAGGGGGGAATTTTGTACGGGATTGTTAAAGGTGTACCTTCTTCGAATGAACGGCGCGGTCAAGTTCTGGCTCTCTCGGGTCAGGATGAAATTTTAAGCCGTGTCCCCTTTGTTTTAAAAGCTGAAAGCGCATCAATCGAAGCTCGTATTGATCTACCTTTGGAGTTGCGGAATCAAATCAGAAAATTGAAAATTGAAGGACAAAGCTCATCGGGTAGTGTTTTTCTTCTTGATCAACGTTCCAATTGGCGCCGCATTGGATTGCTATCTAATGAAGGTGGGCAATTGGCTCAACCCCTACTTTCGCCTCTCTACTATATTAAACGAGCATTAGAACCTTATGCCGAACTCATCAATGCTTCTTCGGAATCTGTTTCTGGGGATATTGAAGAAACCATTGAAAGCTTCACAAAGAAAAATGTCTCGGTGATTATGATGGCAGATATAGGCCGTCTTGTTGGTGCCCCTTTATTAAGACTGACAGAATGGGTTGAAAAGGGTGGCGTGCTTGTTCGCTTTGCTGGTCCTCACATGGAAGAAAGCCAGGATAGTTTATTACCTTCTCCTTTGCGTCAAGGAGGGCGGCGTTTGGGCGGGGCTCTCTCCTGGTCAAAACCGCAAACTCTGGCAGACTTTGATGACCAAAGCCCATTTTCCGGTTTGGTCATTCCACCGGAAGTTGTTGTTTCTCGCCAATTGTTGGCTGATCCTTCACGTCTTTCTGACAAAGTCTTTATTTGGGCGCGTTTGCAAGATGGCACCCCTTTAGTAACCGCGACACGTGAATTGGATGGATGGATTGTTCTTGTTCATGTCACAGCTAATTCTGATTGGTCGAACCTACCTCTTTCTGGCCTTTTTGTTGAAATGTTACAAAGATTAAGCCAACTCTCAGTTGGAGGCCTTAGTGGTGATGGCGGACAAGAAGAAGCCTCATCAGATACGGGGAAAGAGAATACGACTGCTAACAATGCTGATGAAGGAGTTGTTGTACAACGAGCAAAAGAAACGTTGCTTGCTCCTTATCGCTCCTTAAATGGATTTGGTCGTTTAGAGAAACCATCCGTTTTAACGGAGCCGATTGCATTTAGTCAAATTAATAAAATTAAGATTGAGCCAAAGCACCCACCTGGGTTTTATGGCCCACCAGATCAGTCGATTGCTCTTAATTTGATTGGACAAACAACCGAGCTGAAAAAAGGTGATTATTCTGTGCTTAAAGCTCAAAAATTAGCTTATCGCAAAGCTCCAGAGAGAGCATTGCGTGGTCCTTTGTTTATAACGGCCTTTATCTTGCTTGTTATTGACAGTTTGGTCATCTTATTTATGCGTGGTGTCTTCTCATTTAATCATATTCGGCAAGGCGCTGCACTTGGACTTTTATTTAGCCTTGCTTCGTTTAGTGCTTTCATCATGTCATCTCATGAACTAAGTGCTAAGGAAATAGACCCCGAAGTTTTGAAATTATTTAATAGATATGACAAGCCCGTTTTTTTTTTTTTTAAACATAGTGACCCCAAATTATCACCAGCACTTAAAACTCATTTAGCTTATGTGGTTACTGGAAACGCTAAAATTGACCAAACCAGCCATGATGGCTTGTGGGGTCTAAGCTCAATCCTTAACAGTCGTACTGCTGTTGAACCTTCCATGCCTATCGGTGTAAATTTAGACCAAGATACGCTGGCTTTTTATCCCATTCTTTATTGGCCTGTAGGATCATTTAGCAAGCCATTATCAGATAAAATCGCTCAGCGGATTAATAGCTACATGAAACATGGCGGCATGATTATTTTTGACACAAAGGATCAAGATAGCCGTATTGGTGGACTGGATGGCCGATCTCAATCTCAACTTAAAATGCTCCTTTCTAAACTTGATATCCCGCGGATAGAACCTGTCCCTTCTGGTCATGTTTTGACGAAGAGTTTTTATTTGCTTTCGAGTTTTCCTGGGCGTTTCCAGGGTGGTGACCTTTGGGTTGAAGCGACAAACCGTAGTTCAAGCTCCAATTCAGATATTGATGGGGTGAGCACCTTACTCATTACGTCCAATGATCTTGCCTCTGCATGGGCCGTTGATAAAAACAATCAGACCCGATTTCCTGTTATCCCTGGGGGAGAAGGGCAGAGAGAGATGGCTTATCGTGTTGGTGTGAATATTGTTATGTATGCTTTGGCTGGAAATTATAAGGCGGATCAAGTTCATGTGCCTGCGCTTTTAGAGAGGCTTGGACAATGACAATATTTAATGGCTGGGATATTATCTACGCTCCGTTTTTATCTCCTCTTTATCTTTGGTTTTTTGCCGGATTGATCGTGGCTCTTATATTGCTGATGCTTATTAATCGGCTGCCAGGCACACTTCTTCGTGGACTTGGACTTTCACTTTTATTATTTGCGCTATTAAATCCTAGTTTACGCCAAGAGCAACGAGACCCTTTAAAAAACATTCTATTGATTGTGACAGACAAGAGCCCCAGTCAGGTTATTTCAGGCCGTGAAGACTTGGTTGATCAATCTCTCACAAAACTCAATGAACGTTTGAGTGATATTAAAGACTTAGAAACAGAAATCATTGCGCTTGGGTCAGATGATCCTAATGCTAAGGATGGCACCCTTGCCTTCTCTGCGCTTAGGGAAGGCATTAGCCGGCTAGCTTCCAACCGCATTGCTGGTGTTGTAATGATTACTGATGGGCAAGTACATGACGCGCCTAAGAGGTTTCAGGAGCTTGGCTTAAATGTCAGTCAAGAACAAAGTAACTTTGCAGGGGCTCCGATACCGCTTCATTTTATTCTCACTGGCGATAAAAACCAATTTGACCGACGTATTGAAATTGTTAAAGCCCCTAAATATGGGATTGTCGGTTCAACACGCTCATTAAAATTAAAGGTTGTTGAACAAGGTAATTCTGTGGGTGCTTCTCACATGGTTCAATTGAAATTTCGCCAAAAAGGAAGTTCAGAAAAAACACAATTTGTGCAAGTGGGCGAGGAAATTACCGTTCCTTTGAACTTTCCTCATGCAGGTTTGAATCTGATGGAAATTGAATTGCCTGCACTTGAAGATGAGATCACTGCTGCGAACAACCGCGCTGTAATTGCTGCTGAGGGCGTTAGAGAAAATTTACGGGTTCTTCTTGTATCTGGTGAGCCTCATGCTGGTGAGCGAACCTGGCGTAATTTACTTAAATCAGATGCTTCTGTTGATTTGGTACATTTTACCATACTGCGTCCACCTGAAAAACAAGATGGTACTCCCATTCATCAGCTCTCTCTAATTGCGTTTCCAACTCGTGAGCTTTTCTCTGAAAAACTAGCGGACTTTGATTTGATCATTTTTGATCGATATCAGAGACGCGGCGTTTTACCCTTGCATTATCTTGATAATGTTAGTCAGTATGTTCTCAATGGTGGTGCTGTTCTCATTGCTGCAGGTGATCAATTTGCGACACCTCTTAGTCTAGCGAATACGCCGTTGGAACAAATTTTGCCTGCGACGCCGACCGGCCAAGTGATTGAGCAAGCCTATGTTCCCAAGGTTACCGAGAAAGGGCAAAAGCACCCTGTTACCCATAATTTACCACTTTCTAATAGTGCTGCCAGCAAAACCGCTCAATGGGGACGATGGTTTCGTTTGGTTGAAGCGAATGTTGGCGAAGGTGAGACCCTGATGAAGGGGGCGAAAGATCATCCGCTTTTGGTTTTAAACAGACTTGGTGAGGGACGTATTGCGCTCTTACTTTCTGATCATGCCTGGCTTTGGGCGCGTGGTTTTGATGGTGGCGGCCCCTACACAACTCTTTTGCGCCGTTTGTCTCATTGGCTTATGAAAGAACCAGATCTTGAAGAAGAGGCTTTAACTGCTGTTGGAGATGGAAGAAACTTATTGATTAAAAGACGGAGCATGAAGAAGGACATTGCTCCAGTTCGCATTACACAACCTAATGGGACTACTAAAGAGATTGAGTTAAAAGAAGTGACGCCTGGAACATGGCAAACGAAACTTTCCAAACAACAATTAGGCATACACCGGGTCCAATCTGGTAAGCTAAATGCACTTGCTTATATTGGTTTTGCTAGTGAGAAAGAATTAAAGAATATTGTAACCACTGATCGGATTGTCGCACCGCTTGCTAAAGAAGCAAAATCAGGAGTTTTTTGGACAGGCAATAACGCCAAATCTGTAGGGGGGGAAGGTGTGTCTTCGACAGCTTCTCTCGTTTCAGTCCCTAAAGTCTCTATGATGAGCAGTGCAGGAGCGTATGCCGGTAGTGGTTGGATGGGCTTGTTGGATCGCCGTGCTTATGTTGTTAAAGGTGTGAAGCTTATTCCATTGATTAATGGCTTACTTGCCCTTGCTGTTCTATTGCTTGCACTTGGTACAATGTGGTGGCGTGAAGGGCATTAGGTTCAAGTTCTGAATCTAAGGCTGTTTTAGCTTAACTTGCCTTTGCAACACCTTTGATCGTGTCAATTACACCTTTATTGATTTCAAACATTAATAACCTGCCTGGGTCAACTGGCCCTGGTAGGTTTATCTGTCCCATCTTAGTTTGTTTGAAACCAGCTTTTTCATAGTATGCAATGTCTCCAACTAATAAAACTGCAGCAGCACCTTTGTTCGTTGCGAGTTCTATTGCGTCATGGATCAATTCAAGACCTAACCCTTTTGAGCGATGACTTTCATCTATTAAAAGCGGACCGAGCAAACAGCAACGATGTCCATCGCCAATAATTAGTTCAGTTAAGCTGACCGTGCCTACCAGCTTATTTTCATCAAAAACATTGATACCTATTGGCTCTGTTAAACTGCCCTGCTCACGCAGACGGTAAGCCGTTCTTGCAAAGCGCCCAGGTCCAAGATGCTTATCAAAGAGCTCTTGCATTTCGCTTGTTATCACGCTTATTGGTGTTTTGGTTAGTTTTGTCACAACAGTTATCTTTATTTGAATAAGCCTTTTTGAATTAGACTTTTAGATTTGATATTGTTTTTATTTCCATTCGTTTGAGATGGTTTTGCCCTCAAATATTTCGTCTAAACGATTTATCACACCTGTTACAGTTTGTTCTGGTAACTCATCTCGATAGAAAAATCCAATTTCTTTTATTTCAGCATTCGGTTTGGGCATTTCGTCCTGTTTCCAATCCTGAATGATGAAGACCCCGATATGGTCCCCTTTGAACGTTTCAAAATTGGTAAAAATACCATGTAATTTTGGCTTTCCAGTTAGCTCGACTCTTGTTTCTTCAAACAGTTCTCGCTCCATGGCTTCTGACAAAGCTTCGTAATGTTCAACGCCGCCGCCTGGGAAATGCCATCCGGGTCTATAGCCATGGCGAACTAATAAAATTCTGGATTTTTGATCTATTACGACTGCTTGAGCGCCCATGGTTGTGCCACGGGTTACTCGCCAAAAGGGGCGGAAAAACGCTGTGAGTAGATTTGAAAACATTTTGTGTCAATTCGCCCTTCTTTAAAAGTGACCCTTCATATATTTATCTTCAAAAACACGGGTAACCCTTTTATATATAGTCCTACTTATAAAACCAGATCATTAGGGCTGTTAATTCTATTTCATAATGAAAGTCAATGTTTTAGCGTTGATTATTCAATAGTTTCCTTACTTTCTGTTTTTATTTTATGTATTTACTTTGACACTTACCCATCAGGATTAGTAGGGATTTCTTTCATATGACGACACAGCCAGAGACTATTCTTGCTCATTTAACGGATATCCATTTCCCTCAGAACCCTGTCCCCTCTTTTACTGAACTTTCACTTAAACGATTTTTTGGACTTCTAAATTGGCACCTTTCTCGCAAATCTATGCACCTTTCTGAAACCCTTGAAGCCATGACAAAAGATGTTTTGGCGCAGACTTTTAATCACCTCATTGTCTCGGGTGATTTGGTGAATTTGTCATTGCATCAAGAATATTTAACGGCTCTACCCTGGTTGGAGAGGTTTGGGTCTCCCGGTGGACTTTCTTTTGTACCTGGCAATCACGATTATTACGGCCCAACATCTTTTCTTACTTCTGCAGGATCTCCGAATTTTTCTGACGAAGCGGATATCCCGATATCCCATTCCAAAGATTTACTTCCCTTTATGACTTCAGATAACAAGGGAATTAAATTAGGCGGCGCTTCAGGGCCTGATTTGCCCTTTGTCAGAGTGGTGAATGATGTTGCTCTGATAGGTTTAAACTCTGGCGTCCCTACGCCTCTGTTTAAAGCTTATGGTAGATTAAATGAGAACAGCCTTGATGCTTTAGAGCATATTTTAAACGCCTGCAAAGACGCTCATCTATATCGCTGCGTTATTTTACATCACCCTCCTCTTCCTGGAATTACGACCCTCTCTCGTGGCCTGCAAAATGACCATTTGTTGCAAGCTATTTTACGCGAAGCTGGTGCTGAACTCGTTCTTTATGGACATAATCATAAACAACACCATGAAAGACTTACAACCAGTCATGGTGTTTGTCATATTATTGGTACACCTAGCGCTTCAATTGGTTTCAACAGTCGGTATGAGCTTGCTAGGTATAATCTTTTTTCTATTAGGCCTACGACTGCTGGATGGTCAACGAATATGACAGGACGAGGCCTTCAGAAAAGCTACGGAGGCGTTGTTGACTTGGGTACAACCGAGCTTGTTTAGGGTGTGCTCCTGAAAATTAGTTTCTGCTCCCTCTATCTGATGAAAAAATGTCAACATTTACGGAAATCCTTGTGTGCAGTGACATTTTGCATTTGGAAACATTGTTTGTCTCATGATATTTATATATATTTCAAAGAGATACTCTTTTTAGGCGCTTCAGATGCCCACTAAGCATCCGCTTTAACGCACTTCAGATGCCCACCAAGCATCGGCTTTAACGCGCATCAGATGCTCACTAAGTATCTGCACTATGCACTTAGATAGTTATTGAAAACCAGGTTAGATGTTTCGAGGGACAACATGAGTGATCAGGCA
>CAXIDO010000010.1:0-14891 GCA_964022745.1 uncultured Methyloligella sp.
CATCTTTATACATGGCTTCACCAAGTTTCATAGCTGCTTGTGCCAGAGCTTCAGATTTTGTGTTGATGGCATCTAAGTCATCACCTTCAACTGCCGCTTTAAGTTCTTCTAAAGCAATGCCGATGGTTTCTTTATCTTCTTCGCCGACCTTTTCAGCAAATTCCTCTAAGCTTTTCTCTGTAGAGTGAATTCTAGCTTCAGCCTGATTCTTCGCGTCAACAAGTTCGGCGCGTTTGCGATCATCTTCAGCGTGAGATTCAGCGTCTTTAACCATCTGATCAATATCAGCGTCAGAAAGACCACCAGAAGCTTGAATGCGAATAGAGTGCTCTTTACCAGTAGCTTTATCTTGAGCCGCAACATTCACAAGACCGTTAGCGTCAATATCAAATGTCACTTCAATCTGAGGCATGCCACTTGGTGCTGGTGGAATTCCAACGAGGTTAAACTGACCAAGCAGTTTATTATCCATCGCCATTTCACGCTCACCTTGGAAAACCCGAATTGTAACAGCATCCTGATTGTCTTCAGCAGTTGAGAAAATTTGGCTTTTCTTGGTTGGAATGGTTGTATTGCGATCGATTAAACGTGTAAAGCGACCACCTTTGGTTTCAATACCAAGTGAAAGAGGCGTTACGTCAAGTAGAAGAACATCCTTCACATCACCTTGAAGAACACCGCCCTGAATAGCAGCACCCATAGCAACAACTTCATCAGGGTTCACGCCTTTATTAGGCTCTTTACCGAAGAATTTTTTTACAGTCTCGGTAATTTTCGGCATCCGTGTCATGCCACCTACAAGAACAATCTCGTCAATATCACCAGCCTTAAGACCAGCATCTTTCAGAGCGTTTTCCATTGGAGCGATCGTGCGTTTGACTAAATCTTCAACCAGCGTCTCAAGCTTAGACCGTGTTAACTTCATAGTCAGGTGTTTAGGGCCTGATTGGTCAGCAGTAATAAACGGTAAGTTGATCTCTGTTTGTGTAGCAGAAGAAAGCTCAATCTTAGCTTTTTCAGCTGCTTCTTTCAGGCGTTGTAATGCAAGTTTGTCACTACGAAGGTCAATTGAGTTTTCTTTTTTAAACTCATCAGCCAAATAGTCGACAAGGCGCATATCAAAGTCTTCACCACCAAGGAACGTATCGCCATTGGTAGATTTCACTTCAAAAACACCATCACCAATCTCAAGGATTGAAACGTCAAAAGTACCACCGCCAAGGTCATAAACAGCGATTGTTGCGCCTTCGTTACGATCAAGACCATAAGCAAGCGCTGCAGCAGTTGGTTCGTTGATGATACGAAGAACTTCAAGGCCAGCAATTTTACCAGCGTCTTTTGTTGCCTGGCGCTGTGCATCATTAAAGTAAGCAGGAACGGTGATCACGGCTTGAGTGACATCAGAGCCAAGATAACTCTCAGCCGTTTCTTTCATTTTCTGTAAAATAAAAGCTGAAACTTGCGAAGGAGAATATTGTTTCCCCTGAGCTTCAACCCAAGCATCACCATTGTCTGCTTTGATGATGTCATATGGGACCAGCTTTTGGTCTTTTTTCACAGTCGGATCATCAAACCGGCGACCGATAAGACGCTTGATCGCAAATAGCGTATTTTCAGGGTTAGTCACAGCCTGGCGTTTTGCCGGCAGACCAACCAAGCGTTCATCATCATCGGTAAACGCGACCATAGATGGCGTTGTGCGCACGCCTTCTGCATTTTCAATTACTTTTGGAGCAGAACCATCCATGACAGATACACAACTGTTGGTGGTCCCTAAATCAATTCCGATAACTTTCGACATTTCCTCTGCCTTCATATTTTATAACAAACCGAAAAGAAGCTAAAAACCAGCTCTTTACTCTTAAATGCAGCCCTTAAATTATGGAATTAAGGCGCAGGAGCAAACCAATGGTCAATCCTTCCAAACGCGGTTTCTTAAAATTTGCTATTCCGCATCATTAAGCTTCACAAGCATCTTTTGCTTAAATAGCAGTGCCTGATAGCTTGTATATAGGTAGCTAGCCTAAGTACGACAAGTATTTGTTACTGAAAATTGTGAGTAAAAATTGGCTAAACACATATCGTCCAGCTGGCTTAAAACCCGAAAGACAAGGAAATAAGCAAATTTATGCGATCTGACAAGTGGGAAATGAACACCTGAAAGCATCAATTTTAATTTGATATCTAACGAAAGTGATAAATTTTTCTGAAATGAAATTTATTAAAATGAATTAAGAATTACTTAAAGCAATCAAAAACAATGACTTAGAGTTGAACAATCGTTAATCATTCAGCGCATAAAAATTAGACTTTAATTAACTTTGGGCAATTACATTATTTAACACAGATGTAGATCTATAAGACGATTTAAGGGTTCCAAATATGTTTTCACTTTCAAGCTCAAATAACGACATTCAGGCTAAATTAGACGCTTTAGATGGATCTCAAGCCGTAATTGAGTTTGAAACAGATGGCACAATCATCACGGCCAATAAGAATTTTTGTGACGCAATCGGTTATTCTCTGGATGAAATCAAGGGTAAGCATCACTCTATGTTTGTAGATCCTGAAGAAGCCAATGGCGCCGAATATCGTAATTTTTGGTCAAGCCTGGCGGCTGGTGAATTTAAATCAACAGAATTCAAGCGTATAGCCAAAGGTGGTCGCGAAATCTGGATACAAGCCTCTTACAATCCTATTTTAGATAAAAACGGCAAAGCCTATAAGGTTGTAAAATTCGCCTCTGACATCACAGACAAGAAACTAGAATTTGCAGATTTCTCAGGTCAAGTTGCTGCTGTTAGTAGATCACAGGCTGTTATTGAATTCGATCTTGTCGGCAATATTCAAACTGCAAATGAAAACTTCCTAGGGGCTGTTGGTTATTCACTTGATGAAATTAAGGGCAAGCACCACCGCATGTTCGTGGAGCCAGCTGACGCAAATTCAGCAAGTTACCAACAATTCTGGGATGCGCTGGCACGCGGTGAATTCCAAGCGGGTGAATATAAGCGACTTGGTAAAGGCGGCAATGAAATCTGGATTCAGGCCAGCTATAATCCGATTATGGATATGAACGGCAAGCCATATAAAGTGATTAAGTTCGCCATAGATAGAACTCAAGCCGTTCAAGATCGTTTGCGCCGTGAAGGGGCTCAGCAAGAAATTAATACTGGCATCGCAGAAATCAGAGATGCAGTAATGAACGCAAGCTCGCAAGCAACAGAAGCGGCCTCTGCCTCAGGTCAAACATCTCAAAATGTACAAGCTGTAGCGGGTGGACTTGAAGAGCTAGCTTCTTCAGTTCAAGAAATTAATCAGCAAGTGACTAATGCATTGGAAATTTCAATGCAAGCTGTGTCTCAAGCAGATAATACCAATACAATTATCTCAGGCCTGGCAACAGCAGCTCAGAAAATCGGCGATGTTGTGAGCCTCATTTCTGAAATTGCAGAGCAAACCAATCTTCTCGCGCTAAACGCTACCATCGAATCAGCAAGAGCTGGTGAAGCAGGTAAAGGTTTTGCGGTTGTGGCATCTGAAGTGAAGTCACTAGCAGGTCAAACAGCTAACGCCACGGAAGAAATTAGTAATCAGATTGCCATGGTGCAATCAACAACAGAAGAAGCTGTAACAGCAATTCAAACAATTACTGAGACCATCGGTAAGATTAATGAGATTTCATCAATCATCTCTGCCGCCGTTGAAGAGCAATCAGCTGTAACAGGCAACATGTCAGCAAATATGCAAACAGCAGCAGATGGTGTGAACGAAATTTCAAGTGGTGTAAATGAAATTGCACAAGCAACAGAAATGGTTGATGTGGCCACTCAGCGGGTTCAAGAAAGCTCAGCTGCTCTGGGTTAGAAATAACTTTGAGAAGGCCTGACAGCCTCTCAAATGTCAGAAATTTAAAAACCACCGCTTCTAGTGAAAACTGAAAAGCGGTGGTTTTTTTATGCTTTACAAGTCTAAACAATCGAGTATTAAAAATTGTGGTGGCTGATTGATCATCTCACTATCATTCAATCTCTGGTCTTGTCACAAGATTGTCAATTTAAACGGGTAGAAACCTCTAAGCGTTCCTGTTGATTTTACAACGGTTGTTTTTTCGGATGCCTCGCCGGTTGCTAGTGGGCATTTGAAGTGCAGTGTACGGATGCTTAGTGGGCATCTGAAGTACAAAAAAGATACAAATAGCAACAAAGGCAATTATCATGGTTTTTAAAAATAAGTTAGAGGCCGAAACAAGCCAGCAATCAAAAAGTCAATTCACGAAACTTGGTGCATTATCAAAACACTATTTAAACGGTATCACACATATGGCCAACGATAATAAAGCCATAGGCGCTGCGCATCATCAGCCAATTACATCGCGCTTATTAAAAAAAAGAAAGCAACAAAAGAGCTACGGTCACATGGGTTGTCTCGAAGTTAGATTGGCAGCCCGCAAAAAAGAAATAAAAAAAGCTCAAAGGTTACGTTACAAAGTCTTTTACAAAGAAATGTCTGCCATCCCAGATATGCAAACCAAAATGAAGCGTAGAGACATCGATGTCTATGATAAGGTTTGCGACCATCTTCTGGTGCTTGATCATGAATATAACAGTAAAAGTTATCCCTTTGCCTCTAAGTCAAAAATTGTAGCTACCTATCGCATTTTGACAGAAGAAATGGCAAAATTATCTGGTGGCTTTTATTCACAAAGCGAATTTGATATTGCCCCTCTTTTGGCACGCCATAGTTCAACACATAAGTTTCTAGAACTCGGCCGTTCATGCGTTATGAAGCCTTACAGAAGCAAACGCTCAGTTGAACTTTTATGGCGCGGCTTATGGGCCTATATCCAGGAAAATCAAGCAAACGCTATAATCGGATGTGCGAGTTTAGAAGGTGTCGACCCACAAGCTCATGCCTTAGCATTAAGCTTCTTGCATCATCATGCTTCGGCTCCTGAGGAGTGGAGAGTGAAGGCTCACAACTCTCGTTATGTAAATATGAATCTAATGCCAAAAGAAGAGATTGATATGAAGGCAGCGTTAAAAGCTCTGCCACCATTGATCAAAGGTTATCTTCGTCTGGGAGCGTATATTGGTGAAGGCGCTGTAATTGATCATCAATTTGGAACAACAGATGTGATGATAATATTACCAACTGAAAACATCAGCGATCGCTACATCAATCACTTCAGTGCCCCGGAAGAAAAGAACACAAACCTCTCAGGTACTTATTTGAACTAAGCGTAGTTGCTTTATGCATATGTTTGTGAATTCGTGCTGAAGGAGATGGCGCAATGGTGGTGTCTCCTCAGCACGCCAGATCAGCCCGAACGAAGCGAAGCAAGTA
This sequence comes from uncultured Methyloligella sp., assembly GCA_964022745.1. Taxonomy (GTDB): domain Bacteria; phylum Pseudomonadota; class Alphaproteobacteria; order Rhizobiales; family HXMU1428-3; genus HXMU1428-3. The sequence goes on from CAXIDO010000010.1 coordinate 5,347, forward strand.
CAGAATAAGCTGATCGAAAAAAAACGCCGCCTCTCGGAGGGCCCACTGCTGAAGTAGCGCGGTTGCTAGTAGGCAACCTAAAGCGCCACTAAAAAGCAATTGGCCCGCGAGAGAAAGAAAACTAAGCTGCCTTCGCAGTTTTAGAGCTTCCAGACGCACAATTCGAATAGGCAATAATATCGATCGCGCATTGCCAGTTTGGATGGCTCAGTGTTTGTTGAACGCCATAAGTGCGCAAGGCGTCTTTAGGTGTGCCGCCTTTTCTAAATACATCAGCGCAAATTGACCGCGCCATTGATAAAGCAAGTTCCCATTCAATTGGATTAACATAATCAGGACGTGACATACTCTATTCCTCTTCTGTCAAGCTTATCGTTAGGTAGAGCTTGAGCTCCAAATATGTTTAAAAAGTGCAAGTTTAAAAAGTTATCCTCAGTTAAGTGTAGTTTGTAAATTGACACCAATTTTTCGTTTAACCTCAGAGCTTTAAAGCTGTCGTGACACTGCATAAGAACCATCATTACGAAAAAGGAGTGACGCCCTTTCGGCGTCAGGACATGACGCCATGGGCGTCCGGCATCTAGTGCCGCCCAACGGAGGGCCTGCTGTGAAAACAGCGGAATAGCCCGTGAGTTATAAAAACGAAAAAGGAGTGACGCCCTTTCGGCGTCAGGACATGACGCCATGGGCGTCCGGCACCTAGTGCCGCCCAGCGGAGGGCCCGCTGTGAAAACAGCGGAATAGCCCGTGAGAAGAAAAAGCCTCATTTAAAACTGATCGGGGGAAATCAATTTTAAAGAGGCTTTTTAGTAAAAGAATGGTGGCAAGTGGTCTTAGTCGAAAATAGGCACACAACTTACGCAACACTGGGGTTTGTGCATCTATCAGGGGTCTGGACCTGCAATCACTTGCCACTGAGATGGATTTCAGCTTTCAATTTATGAAGTCTGAAGAGGTCCATCCCGAAACTTTCGGGTCAGAAATCTTCTTAGCTTCGCTTAAAGAAGTGAGGTGACAAGATACAAACACCTCTTGAGCTGGGGGTTGGCTCTTCTTCAAGCGTTGTGATGGTCTGATACGCGACCGTAAACTTTGTAAGAACTGCCTCGCTTGCCAGCCGCCTCGCTTGGGTGTGAGGGGGGATTTGCGAGACTGCTTAGCTTGCACACATTGACGAATGTGTTTCTGCGAGGCAGCTCTAGAAACTGAAAGAGCGGGTGCAACAATGGTCCGCGGAGTGGTCTGATCTTTATGTTGATCGGTTAAGGCTCCAAAAAAACTAGCATCGGATGATGTGATTTTTTTATTCGGTACCATAACTTAAATCCACTTCACTTTAACTTGGTCCATTCAACCCGCTCTTTAGAAGGCAAATTTCCTGTACTCAATACTCTCCGGCCTAACTCTTACATATCCGTACTGAAACAACCCTACGCAACACCAATGGGACTCAATACTAAACGGAACTCTTTACTAACAACCGGTACTCAATTTTACGCATTACTAACTTTACGCATTACTCAATTCAGGAAGGTACGCTTTACTCTCTCGCCTCCGTCTGATGTTTATAATTAACCGTAGCAAAGGGGCGACAATGTGGAATAAAAATGAAAAGATTAAGATGAATTAACTTTTTTGTTGCCAAAAAGGCACGCGAGGTTTGTGCGTCATCACCTGGTGGAGGAAGGATTTTTAAGGATTGGCTGAGTTAAGCAATTGAAGGTATTAGTTTTTATCACAAGCTTTAAGCGCGATGAATAAAGATATCAGTCCAAGGCCAAGAGAGGCTAGGGCGCTATATCCAGCCATAGATATCCCCAACAAGCTCCATTGAACCTTATCGCAAGGAACAATTTTTATAGTTTCAAGCTCCTTGAGGAGGTTAATTGTGTCATCAAGTGTGCCTGTTCCACTGCAACCAGAAGGGCCAGCCCACAATTTCCACTCAACACCAGAGTGATAGATACCAAGAGCAGTATTGGCAAAAAATACAAGCGCCAAAATGATGAGAATGAACTTGCTGAGTTGAGGCATGTCCCGGCCATAAAAGAAGAGAGCAACGGGAATGACCGCAATAGCTATATAATAGGCCCAGCGTTGCTTATAGCAAAGGTCACAAGGAGCAAGTTCGCCAATATATTGAAAGCCTAGAGCCGCAAGGATTAAGGAAAGGCAGGCGATAAACATGAGGCCCATCAGAAGTTCAGCTTTTTTAGTCAAATCAATCATTGCTATATCTTGTCTTTGTTGTGCGTCCTGGTTGAAAGGTATTCTGCATTGGGTTTAGTTCTTAGAACAGGTACTTTATCGCAAAAAATCCGGCTATTAATATGACAGCAAAGACAAATGTTAGAATGCCGAGATATTTTTCAATAAACGCTCTGATCGTTTCTCCAAAGAGATATAGAAGCCCAGCCACTATAAAGAACCGTGCCCCGCGAGATACCAAACTAGCACCAATGAAAATAGGTAAGCTCATGCCAGCAACACCGCTCGCAATGGTAAAAACTTTATAAGGTATGGGAGTAAAGCCAGCGACAAAGACAATTAAGGCACCATAAGTCTTATAATTCTCAAAAAACACATCCATTTTGTGTGAGAGGCCGTAAAAATCAACAATAGGCTGACCAACGGTTTCAAACAAAGCAGCGCCAATATAATAGCCAAACACACCGCCTAGAACTGAGCCAATTGTGGTTATCAGAGCAAACCGCCACGCCTTTAACCGCTCAGCCAAAACCATAGGGATCAGCATCAGATCCGGCGGAAGTGGGAAAAAAGAACTTTCAGCAAAAGAAACACCAAACAGCGCAGACGGCGCATATTTATGTTCAGCAAGGTGAAGGACCCAATCATATAAACGACGCAGCATCAGTTTCCTCGTAAAAGTAAAAGTTTAAGATCGTCAGGAGAATTTATCGTCTGATGAAAAAAGTGTGATTAAAATTGTTTGTTCTAGAAACTAAAGGCAAGTTTTAGGTGCGATAGCATCATAAGTCCAATTAAACTCCTTTATCACTTGCATATTCTATTCATCTGTTGTAGATCGGCCCTTGTTCTGATTTTCCTGTCCAGATTCTTCATTGAATATCTGGATACTCCTCTAAATTAGTACTTCCAGTGTTGACGCGGTTGCATCCTCAGCTAAGATCGGCACCAGAATATATTGTAATACTGAGAAGCCCCTGTGGCGGAATTGGTAGACGCGACAGATTCAAAATCTGTTGTCCTCACGGGCGTGCCTGTTCGAGTCAGGCCAGGGGCACCAACTCCTTTGTAAAGAAGTGCACCAGCTTCTTTGTAAAGAAGTGCACCAGCTTCTTAGTTAAAAGAGGCGTCAGCTTTTCAGTAAACGAGCTTCAAATTAAAGGCTCAATATCAATATATGATATGGTCATTTGTTAATGACAGACGTGAAGCTGGTTTGGTTTAATCTAAACTGGATTAACGCAGGGTTTTTTAGGGGGAATGTTAAATGTAGGGGGCTTGGGCTTTTTGAGCTCAGAATCCAATGCATTGACTTGGAAGGTACCATGCATAAAGTCAGTTTAAAGCCTCAACTTATTTGTCAGCAAACAATGCGCCTTAAGCAGGGATATGCATTGCTATGTGCACTCTTAATGGCAATCGTTTTGACCGTAGGCAGCATCTTTAGCTCTCATAAAGCTCTGGCCGGCCCCGCGATTGTATTTGACAATAAAAGTGATCAAATCATTTATGCAGAAGACCCGGATCAGCTCTGGCATCCCGCGTCATTAACAAAATTAATGACGGCCTATTTGGTTTTTGAGGCTTTGAAGTCCAAAAAAATCACAATGGACTCTCTGCTCGTGAATTCCAAAAATGCCAGAAGACAACCGCCAAGTAAAATTGGTTTACCACTGGGCGCGACGATGCCGATCAAGCTCGCTATTGAAATCTTGATCGTGAAATCAGCGAATGATGTTGCCGTGATGATCGCTGAGAAAATCGGTGGGTCTGAAAAAGCCTTTATACGAAAAATGAACAAAACGGCTACTCGTTTGGGGATGAGAAACACAGAATTTTATAACCCTCACGGCTTGCCCCACCCGCAACAAGTAACAACCGCCAGAGACATGGCGATGCTGGCCAAAGCTCTGATCCGTGATTTCCCGGAATATAATCACCTCTTTACCCTTGGCTCTGTAAAAGTGGGTAAGCGCCGTTTACGGTCTCACAATGATTTATTACGCACTTATGAAGGTGCTGATGGAATGAAAACCGGTTTTATTTGCGATTCTGGATTTAACGTTGTCGCAAGTGCCACAAGAGGTGGCCGCCGCTTAATCGCTGTTGTACTTGGTGCAAAATCAACTTTAGCACGCCGAAACAGAGCAACAAGCCTCCTGGATCATGGGTTTAAAACCTATTGGTGGAAGACGCTCTTCCCGATTAATTTCGGTCCAAAAGAAATGTCAACGGTGAGCGGGGCACCTGGGAAAATGCGCAAATATGTGTGTAATTACCGCCCCAAGAAGAAACGTATTTATAAGAAAAAGAAGAAGAAAAAATTACAAAAAGTAAAAAAGAAAAAAGCGACCACGAAAAAAGTAGCTAAAAAGAAACCCGTTAAGAAAAAGATTGTAAAGAAGAAGACGGTTAAAAAAGGGTCTTAAAACCTTCACTTTTTGAGAGGTGAAAATGCCCCCATCACTAGACGTAGATCCTTCTATAATCATTGAGTTTTGGCAGAAGGCCGGACCTGATAAATGGTTTGTCTCAGATCCTGAATTTGATCAAGAAATTAAATCACGATTTAGCCATCTGCCAGATCAAGTTTTAGCCGGAAAATATGATAAATGGGCTGAGCAAGCAAGTGAGTGCTTAGCGCTCATTTTAGTTCTCGACCAATTCCCAAGAAACATTTTTAGAGGCAGCCCAAAAGCGTTCGCTTTTGATGGAACTGCAAAAGAAGTAGCTACAAAAATAATAGATCAAGGGTTTGATCAAAGCTATCAATTGCCATTGAAGCGTTTCCTTTATCTCCCATTCATGCATTCAGAAAAATTAGAAGATCAGCGTTATTGCATCGAACTATGCGAAAAAGCGAACGATCCGGACGGTGTAAATTTTGGCCAAATTCACCTTGATGTTATTGAAAAGTTCAACCGTTTCCCTCATCGCAATGAAATCCTAGGCCGTCAATCTACTCCTGAAGAAATCAAATTCCTACAAGAGGGTGGCTTCCAAGCTTAGTAGAGGTCTAGACAAGATGATTTAAACTCATCGTTTTGATGAAAAGCGTAAGTTAGAGAAAAACTTTGAACTAAAAATGAGTTTCGTAGTTGCGATAACAACCAGAATGCAAAGGGTGACTTTAGAAACCGTTTCCATCACACCCTCTATAAGGAGGGCATGCACAACAGTCCCAATGACAATTACTAATGCAAAAAAGCTATGCGCCATGCGCCAGTTTCTTGCTCGCAATTGTAAACGTCGCCGAAATATCGCTAAGGCCGTCGTTGCCAAAAGTGACCACATGGCAACGACGCCCCAGTTTGAAAAAGGCGTCGGAGACGTAAAGGTAAGAGCATCAATTACATCGGGCGGGCTGGTAATCCATAGGCCGATAATGTGAATAATCACTGCAACAACAAGCATTGCACCAACGAAAGGGTGCACGCGCCGAGCTATATGTCTAGGGAAGCCAGGCAAATCCTCACCGATCAGTAGTGGTTGAAGCAGCAAAAGGCCAAGACCAATAACCCCAGCAAAACATGCGGTTATATAAACTGGGCTTCGCCACGCAAGTAATGGGCTCATTACTGCAAATATGATAGGGATAGCTATGGCAGCAAATAAGGCGCTCCAAAAAAGGGCTCTACCGACAAGGCTATGCTCTTTAGGGCGTATTTTTTTATGCTGGTTCAAGTACGAAATGCGCCTCTAGGCTTGTGTCTTTTGAGCTTGGCATGACAGGGCGCAAAAAGACAGTTTTGTACTCACCACTATCATAGGCCAGATGACCGTGAGGTTGGCCAAAGGCCGGAACGATCTGCGGCATTTCAAGGCGGAACTTCCCGTTTTCATCTGTCAGAGTTGCACCATGACTTTGAGGTTCGTTCTCGTATCCTTCTGTTGTATGAGCCCAAATTTGAATGCGCTGCCCCGTTAAAGCCACACCATCACCAGCACGGCGCACAGAGCCACTCATCCAGAATCCGCCTCCACCGATACGTTCAACAATAGGCGCTCCTGGGCGGTAGTTATTAGACCCCCCCCTCATTGAAGGTGTCGGAATAAGGTTTTGGGCATATGCAGGTGACAAAAAGCTGGAAAACTGGGTTGCTCCTGTTGCGACCATAGCTCCAGCAGCTGATATAAAACGACGGCGATTTATATGTCCAGTGCTCATATTTGTGCCTCTAAATTTAATAAACAAAACAGCCTCTACTACAGAGTATAATATCAGGGGTGCTTGCAATCAATTCACATCTTAAGGAGGAAGGGTCGTTCAATCTGATTTCAACCGGCAAGGCATTAGACGGTTACTGATTGGAATTTGAAGCACCAATACAAAAAAATACTTAAAATTTTAATATAATCTTCTCACCAAGATTGAGAGAAAGACAACAGCCTTGTGTTAAGGTCTTGTAAATTCACAAAGACTGTTCCCGATTGGAATGTTAAATAATCCAATTCAGGGAGCCATCTTTATGGCCAACACAATGTATAGGGTGTATTTTGTCTAAAACTAGTAGTAGCAGTAAACCGTCATCTCAAATTCCTGAAAACTTAACAATTTCAGAACATGAAGTTGCAGAAATGGCCACAGTTCTCGTTGGAAAATATGGTTCGCAAGCAATTAATATCGCAGCCTTTTTTCTAGATGAGCATTTAGAATTAAGAGATCATGAACGTGCTGAGAGTTGGCTAAAAGTCATGACATATCTCGATGTGCAGCATGATCAAACCATTGTTGAGTGCCAGCTTAATTAAGTGGTCTAATTAATTCAGGCACGGAGTTGTCCGGGCACAAAAGTTTCAATCAGCCAAATAGTCTTAATTGGCACTTATCCTAAAAGTAAAAATAATAAGCTATAGTCAGAACGTCTCACTAGATGTTAGAAGCCACGCATGATGATTTGCAATAGATCATAAAGCCTAAAACGATGATGAAGAGTTCTTGGGAACAAAAATGAAATGATTGCTAAGGTAAATTCTATCTTAAATCGATTGCGCGGCAATTCTGACGGTTCTGTAAGCGGCCGAAATGCGATTTTAGCATTTGTCATTCGTGTAGGAAGCGCTGGGTTAGCTTATCTTAGCCAAATCCTGCTTGCTCGCTGGATGGGCAGTTATGAATATGGCATTTATGCCTATGTTTGGGTTTGGTTACTATTGTTAGGTGGTCTATCTACCATTGGGCTGAATACGGCCGTTATTCGTTTTATCCCTGAATATACTGAAAAAAATGAGTTGGATAAACTGCGTGGCATTATCTTCCAAAGCCGTGTCGTAACTCTGCTGGTATCAACAGCGCTCATGTGCATCAGTTTGGCATTGTTGTTTTTGTTAAAAGACCATGTCGAAAGCTATGTCTTCCTGCCAGCCATTCTTGTTCTCTTGTGTCTACCAGCTTATGCAATCACTGATTTGCATGATTCAATGGCCCGCGGTTATAGCTGGATGAATATGGCGCTGATACCACCCTTTCTATTGCGCCCAATGCTGATTTTGTTTGGCATGGCAGCTGCTTATGTCGCTGGCCTGCCGTTGACAGCCCTCACCGCAATTTCAGTTGCAGTTGGCGCTACATGGCTGACGTCTGTAATACAAATAGCGTTTCTTCATCCACGCATTCGAAAGGAAGTGCCTAATGGAGCAAAGCAGAAGGAAACCAAGTTCTGGCTAATAACAGCCTTTCCAATTCTCTTGGTAGAAAGCTTTGTGCTGTTTTTGCAAAATACAGATGTATTGGTTCTCTCGCAATATCACCCACCTGAAGATATCGCACAATATTACGCCGCCCTAAAAACAATCAATCTCATCACCTTTGTCCATTTCGCAGTGGCCAATGCCGTGGCCAATCGGTTCTCTGCTTATGAAGCAAGAGGAGACAAAGAGCGCCTGGCAGCCTTTATTCGCCAATCAGTTAAATGGACCTTCTGGCCCTCTCTAGGTGCTGCAGTGTTGTTGCTGGCAATGGGTAAGCCATTACTCTGGTTGTTCGGACCAGAATTTACGAATGCCTATCCAGTAATGTTTATATTGGCTGTGGGTTTGGTCATCAAATCAATGTTTGGACCGGCAGAATATGTGTTGAATATGCTAGGCGAGCAAAAACTCTGTGCCGCTTTGCTGTTCTTAACTGCGCTTATAAACCTAGCTTTAAACTTCTTGCTAATCCCTCATTACGGCCTAATCGGCGCAGCCAGCGCCACAGCCCTCTCTCTAACTTTAGCTGCAGTCTTTTTCTTCATAACCGTAAAAGTCCGCTTAAAAATCAACATCTTCGCTTTGGGCAGTAAATAGTAGATTTGTTAAGAAGATCGATTTGCACATCCCGCGTAAGGAGAGATAGGTCTCGGATAAAGTCTGTGATGACCAAGTCCGAAAGTTGCGGCATTTGAAATAGTCGTGAGAGAAAACAAATTGCAGATTTATCTGCTGAAAGCAAAAAACGTAGGCCTCAGCGCATTTGTAGGTAGGAAATCTAAAACGCAAGCTAAAAAGAGGCCGTCAGCGCTTAGCGCTGCATCTCGCAGGGCGGCCACATCGTGGCCACCGCCCATGAGAGAAAAACACAAATCCAACACTACGAAGAAGGGAGTGCACTACTTAGAGCACGTACATGACGCCAGGGGCGTCCGGCGCAAGCGCCGCCCCTCGGAGTGCCCGCCGCTTAAGCGGCGGAATAGCAAGTGAGAGAAAACAAAACGCTATATTTTGGCGCCCAAAATTAGCGTCCAAAATGTTTTATATTCAGATTTAGGGTCATAAACCAGAGCGATGCCAATATGTTTGGCGTCAGGCAAAAGAAGATTTTTATTATGCCCGGGGCTGTCTTTCCAACCTTGCATCACTTCCTTAATTGAAAGTTGGCCAGTGCCAACATTCTCGGCAGCAAGTTGAGGGTTATATCCAGAGCGCTCAACACGGTCCCATGGGTTTGACCCATCTGATCCATAATGAGAAATGCGATCATGTTTGGCCAAATCAGAGGAATGTTTCTTTGCTGTAGCGTTCAATTTTGGGTCAATGGTAACGGTGCTCAACCCCTTGGTCTTGCGGTATTGGTTGATAAGTTTAACAGCTTCGTTTGGGTTCAGTCTCACCTTGCTGTAATCGCGATGTTGAAACGCGCCCACGGGGGCTTTATCGTAAGTTCCTTCAGGTAATTTGCCGGCAGCCAATTCTTTTTTTGAAAGTTTGTCTACACCATCAGATTTGGGTGTATAGAGCTCAGAATTCGCTTCAGTAGCACTAAAAATGCCTTCATTAAGCGGAATGGTCGAGCATCCAGAAAGAAACAATACAAATAACATTTGTAAGGATATAAGAGCAGGTCTCATTACGCTAAA
>CAXIDO010000011.1:0-14690 GCA_964022745.1 uncultured Methyloligella sp.
AAGCATGGTGTGAATTCTGCGACCATAGCCTTGCGGAAAATTGTCCCCGTCATAATACGAATGAATGCCCCAATCCTCAGTTTTTGAACGATGATGATATTAAGATTGCTTAATTGACCTTGGTCAAATTTTCTTCTGTGAAATCATGCTGTAATTGATTGACCCTGATTTTCTGCAAAGATTTTAGTGTCTTTCATTAATTTACTAATTGTTGTTGGCAATTGGTAGTGGCCAGAGATTAAGTAGGAATGATTTCATTTAAAGACGCGCAAAATATAATACTTAGACAGAAACAACTTTTGAAGGCGGTTTTACCTATTGATCCGTGCGCTGGGTATGTTGCCGGAGAAAATATCCGTTCTGAAGTGTTTGTTCCCTCTTTCATAAATTCAGCTGTTGATGGGTTTGCGGTGCGGTCTTCTGATTTGCTAGAAGCTAGTGTTAATAACAAAGTAGAATTAAAAATCGTTGGCCGGACTATGGCTGGTGATGCCTGTGAAAAAGATGGGAGAATTCTGAATGGATCTAATGGGGTAGGCGCTTGGGAAATAATGACAGGGGCTTGTGTGCCAAAGGGCTATGATGCTGTCGTACCAGTTGAGAAGGTTGAAACCTTAAGTCTGAATGATGAACAATATCCGTCGATTGTTTCTTTTCAAAATCCCGTCAATGAACAAGCTAATATTAGAATGCCGGGAGAGGATTATAAACCGGAGAATCTGATAGTTGAAAAGGGCCATCAAATAACCTCAGCGTCTATAATGGCGCTTTCCGCTGTTGGCCAGAATACAATATCGGTTGTTAGCAAACCCCGAGTAACACTTTATAGTAGCGGCAATGAAGTGATCACAAATGGGTCCCTTGCCTTGCAATCCGGACAGATTAGAGATGCCAACGGGCCATACTTAAAATCAGCTTTAACTGAAAGTGGAATGGCAAAAACAAAATTTGCTGGAATTCTATCCGATAATGTTGAGCAATTTAAAACAACAATACTGAATGAATTTGATGAAACAGATATCTTTATATCGACAGGTGGTGTTTCAGCAGGGCGGCATGACTTCATACCTGATGCTCTAAGAGATATAGGTGCTGAAATCCAGTTCCATAAAGTGGCAATAAGGCCTGGAAAACCAATTCTCTATGCTAACTTTTCAAACGGTAAACATTATTTTGGTTTACCTGGTAATCCGATTTCTGCAGCTGTTGGTTTACGTTTCTTTGTTCTGCCGCTGTTACACCATCTTCAATCCATGCCAAGTGAGGTTCCCTTAAAAGCACGTTTAAATAGGCGAATAACGAAAAATCATGACTTTGTTTTTTTTGCTAAATCTAAAGTCTCTGTTACAGCTGAAGCCGAGCTTATAGTTGATGTGCTTGAAGGTCAGGAATCTTTTAAAACCCATCCGTTGTTAGAAGCAAATTGCTGGGCAATCTTTAAAGAAGGTGATTATGCTCTTGATAAGGGTGAGCTTGTTGATGTCTATCCTTTAACCCCTGGTTGCGTTGATTTATCTAAGGATTTTAGGTGATAGAATGACTGTTTCAACTAATGAAATGCCTTTAAGATTTTCTATTTTTTCATATGGATTTAGGCCATTTTTTTTGGCAGCTGGAGTATATGCTATTTTGCCAATAATACCGTGGTTGCTTTACCTTATGAATTTAATAGAACCATTGATACCCCTTCAAGCATGGCATGCCCATGAAATGATATTCGGTTTTGTAACAGCAGGGATAGCTGGCTTTTTACTATCCGCAATGCCAAACTGGACCAATACAAAACCAATGACCGGTAATGATTTAAAAGTTCTTTTTGGTCTTTGGGTTGTAGGTAGAATTCTATTCTGGTTGTTTTTGTTCTTTGATAATCCAATATTTGGTTACTTATTGTTTTTAGACATGGCCTTACCAATTGCTCTCTTTATACATGTCAGCCGTGTCCTGACCGAAGAGAAAAATAATCGTAATTATATATTTATTGGCATCTTGCTATGTCTAGCAATCGCTAATTTTCTAACAATTCTTGATTTGAATGGTTTAGGTCTTTCTTCTTTCAACTCAGGGGCTTTATTTGCAACCAATATGATTATGATAACTCTTTCGGTCTTAGGTGGCAGGGTTATCCCTAATTTTACACGCAATTATTTGATTGCAAAAAACAGCACATACAATATTGGAAAATTTCCACTTGTCGAGAAACCTGCTCTTTATTTGTTGGTCTTATTGGCTGTTATAGATTTGATGACGCCTCACTCTATTCTGAGTTCTGGTATTGCACTACTTGCGTGCGGGGCACATGCAATTCGCTTTAGTCGATGGGGAGGTCTCAAGGTGCTGGATAACCCAATTATTTGGGTTTTGCATTTGGCTTATTTTTTGATGATCATTGCGTTGTTTTTAAAAGCAATTGAGGGGGGATTTGATATCTCATATAACTTATATTTGCATTGCTTCACCGTTGGCTCAGTCGGGTTGTTTATGCTTGCCATTATGTCTCGAGCATCTCTGGGGCATACTGGGCGGCCACTTCAGGTAGATGGAATAATCACATTTGCTTATGTGATGGTATTTGTCTCTGCTATCGTCCGTGTAGTTGCGCCTATTTTTCCATCAATTTATACAAGTGCAATCGCACTTTCCATTTGTCTTTGGATTTTGGCCTATGGTGCGTTTTTGAAAATCTATTTTCCAATTCTTATAAACCCTAGAATTGACGGAAAGTTTGGATGACATGTGAAATTTGAATTGTCATACTGCTTATGTGGTCCCTTCATTATAAAAATCATAGCCTTTCTGACTTTAAGTGGTAGGTTTTCTAGGTTTTCTAGGTTTTATTGACCAACAATTTTGGGGGGACAGCCTGAAGGGGCTTTAAAAATTTCCCCACGCATTCCTGTTGGATTGGAGCTTTGGGCGAAGATGTCGCCTGAGGTTGATGAGAAAATCATGTAGAGCTTTTACGCGAGGCTCAAAGGTGATGTGTTTAAAGGACAGACGTTCAAGGTGTGCACAGAATAAAGAGGGACAGCGTGTTGTGACTAAAGTTACGGGCAGAATGGAAGAGGCTGGTTTAGAGGAGAAAACTGGTGCATAAATTGAGTTTTTAATTTGTTAGATTAAGAATTTTGCTCTGGGGTATTAAATGTCTAAAAAATATAAACTCTCAAAAAAAGTGTATTTTTTCATAACCATACCTATTGTTGGATTATTGCTTCCCATTTGTGTAATACCTTTTTTTGTCCTCAAAGAATTACCAGAAGGGTTTTGGCTAGAGTTTATACCACTTCTTATTATTTCATCATTGATGTTTCTAGTGGTCTACAGACTAACTAAATTTTTTGTTGCTGGATATTTGTTCGAGATTACCGACACTGGACTTCAATTTGCAGATGGTTCTACAGCAATAAAGTTTGATCAAATCTCTAAAATTGAGAAGAGATTGAGTTCATTTCACATGGCTAGGCATATTTCTATTGAAGTAAAGCCTGAATTTAGAAAATTTCGATTTCAGTATTTTCCTATTCTAAATTCATTGGGGAAAAATTCAGCTAATATAAGTTTTTTCTACATAGGTGGCGGGGAAAGTGCTTTTCATCAGTTTTATGATGAGTTTTTTGAAACATATAATCTTGTGTAAAATATGCATAATAGAATGATATGTATTAATTTTTGAAAATATTTTTTAGGAAAATTTAGGTGGAGAAAAAATATAAAATTTCTAAAATTAAGTACTTAATGTTTTCATTAGTTACACTTTTGCTTTTTCTGCCTTTTTATATAGTGCCTTGGTTTTATTTAGATGTTTTTTATCTAAAATTTTTCATTGATTACTCACCTGTCTACCTGATCACCTTAATGTTTCTCTATATTTTTTATCGTTTTTCAAAATATTTTTGGGGAGGATATGTATTTGAAATTAAAGAGGATGGCATTCATTTTGTGGACGGAACAATACCGATAGAATTCGAATTCATTTCAAAAATTGAAAAGAAAGCTGCCTTACAGGCTGTCGGTAGAAATATCAGTTTTGAATTAAAGCCAGAGCATAGAAAAATTCGTTTTAGACACTTTCCAATATTTTTCTCAATAGGAGGTAAACGCGCTTTTATAAGTTTTTATTACTTGTCTGGCGGGAATAGTGATTTTTGTAAGCTTTATGATGAACTTACCAAGAGACAAAATAATTATAGTTGATATAAACAGGTGAAAACCAAATGGGCGTAGCAAGTAAGTTTTCTGGAGCACAAAAATATTCTACAGTTTGATCTAACACTCGAACAAGTTAAGGGCGTCTAATGACTTAAGTAGAATTTGGATTGTTTAATTGTTGGAAAACACCTTGTTTTAAAACTTTAGGCTTCATGCAATGAGTGTTGTTCATGTTTTTGATTGTTCAGTCTTGGCTGTCTTTTAGCTTTTTTGCTTGATGAATTTGGTAGAAGTTCATTAATCGTTTCTCGGAGGATTTTCATTGCTTTTGAAATGTCGTCTGAGGGGACTGATGAATATCCAAGAAGGATGATATTGTCGGCTGTACTATTGTTCAAGTCTATGGCTGCGCCGCTCTTTAGTGAATAAATACCAATATTTTTATTTCTGGCTTTCAGCTGAATTTCTGTGGCAGTTGGAAAGTCATATGGTATGTGCCAAACCAGATGTAGTCCGCAATCAAAGCCGCTTACCGATGTTTCTGGGAAATGTTTTTCAATGCATGAAATCAAGCGGTCTCTTCGTCTTTTATAAAGTTTGCGCACACGACGTAAATGCCGGTCAAACTCGCCCATCTCTAAAAATTTTGATAGCACAACTTGTTCGAGCCAGGGTTGTCCGTTGTTCATAAATGCTTTTGTCTGTCTTGCTTGTGCATTGAAGGGTTTGGGGGCCACTGTGTATCCAAGGCGAAGACCGGCTCCAAGTGATTTAGAAAAAGTGCCAAGATAAAAAACGCGCTGGCTGTTATCAAGTCCTGAGAGAGATGTTAGCGGTGGTCCGTCATAGCGAAAATCACCGTCATAATCATCTTCAATAATATAACTATCTGTTGCTTCTGCCCACTTTAAGATTTGTTTTCGTCGTTCAAGAGATAGTGTTGCCCCTGTTGGAAACTGATGTGAGGGCGTGACGAAGACTATGCTGGAATGGTCCGTTGGAAGTTGATCTACTATCATGCCGTTTTCATCAACGGGTATTGGGATAACTTCAATACCCAGGCTTTGAAATAAAAAGACGGCACCTTGATAACAAGGGTTTTCAACGTAAACTTTTTTGTAATTATTTTGTAAGAGCCGATAAACCAAATTCAAACCATCTTGTGAACCACTGGTGATTATGACTTGTTCTGCATCGACTTCAATTCCTCGTGATCTCGCTAAATGTTCGGTTATTGCCTTGCGTAATACTAATAATCCTGCCGGGTCACTGTAATCTGCTATATAGAGGCCGGATGAATTTAGAGTTTGAACGAGTAGTTTTTTCCATATTTGCAAAGGGAATGAATCAGGGGCAGACCTGCCTACCCAAAAATCGATTTCAGGGCGGCTAGAGGCTCCATCGCCTCCAGGTGAGCCTGCAAAGCAAAGTACAGGTTCTGGATCAAGATTATCCTTTGTAGAATTTTTCTTTTGATCGTTAGAAACACCTATCAAATCATCGGGCAATATTTTGCTGACAAATGTACCTGCTGTACCGCGAGATTCGATATATCCTTCAGCTATTAAGGTCTCATAGCCAAAAATGACAGTGTTGCGAGCAATACATAATTCCTCCGCTAATACTCTACTAGAGGGTAAAAGTGCGCCTAAAGGTATTTTTCCAGAAACTATTAAATTTCTAATTTGGATGAAAATCTGAGTGTGCAGAGGTTCCTCGAGATTAGCATCAAGGGACAAATTTAATTTCAATCTCTACTCCTGGATAAATGCTTTGAATTTATTTAGAATTTAGAACTCACATAATGACTTTAACATGCATCTCATTAATCTTCGAATCTCTTAATTCATAAAAAGAATACCTTAATTCAAATGAGAATTGGATCCCCCAAATAGACCAACATTGGACCTTTTAAGGTGCACAGCAATAGGATTACCATTAGGGAAAAGTTACTGCTTAATAAAAATGCTGTCTAATCAAAATGCTGTGGGAGGAACTGCTTTATGAATGAGCTAACCAAGAAAACTGAATTTTTTGGAGGTTGTCCGCATGATTGCCCCGATACTTGCTCAATGATTTTTAATGTTGAAGATGGTGTTGTGAAGGGCGTGCGAGGAAATCCGGATCATCCCATGACCCGTGGTGGCTTGTGTGTAAAGCTTAAAGATTATGAAAAACGTCATTATCATCCTGATCGTGTGCTTTATCCAATGCGCCGCACTGGTCCTAAGGGCTCAAAACAATTTGAGCGGATTAGTTGGGATGATGCTCTTGATGAAATTGTTACTCGTTGGAAAACAATAATAGATGAGCATGGGCCTCAGGCGATAATACCCTATAGCTACCTTGGACACCAAGGGCTTGTGCATGGTTTGAATGGCGGAGATGCTTTCTTTAATCGCTTAGGTGCTACTGTGTGTGAGCGCACTTTTTGCGGCGAGGGTTCTTGTACGGCATGGTTACTAACAGTTGGTCCAACTGCTGGTGTTGATCCGGAAAGTTATATCCATTCAAAATATATTGTTATCTGGGCTTGTAATTCAGTGAGTACCAACTTGCATCACTGGGCTATCGTCAAAGAAGCGCAACGTAGTGGTGCTAAAGTCGTAGTGATTGATTCTTATGCTTCAAGAACCGCTAAGGAAGCGGATTGGCATATTTGCCCAAAACCTGGAACTGATGGCGCCCTGGCAATGGCGGTTATTAATTCAATCATTGATCAAGACCTCGTTGATGAGGATTATGTTGAAAATTATACATCAGGATTTGATGCTCTTAAAGACCGAGCATCAGAGCGGACGCCGGAATGGGCTTCTGAAATTACAGGTGTTCCTGCAGATGATATTCGTAAGCTCGCACGTGAGTTAGCGACGGAGCAACCGGCAGCGATCCGTATTGGTGTTGCTCTTGAGCGCCATCACGGCGGCGGGCAAACCATTCGTGCTGTTAGTTCTATTCCTGCACTTACTGGCGCATGGCGGCATGTTGGTGGAGGGATCACTCAGTTTCCTGTTTGGGAACATCCATACAAGTTTGATGTGATCTGTCGTCCTGACTTAATTACTGAAGGAACGCAAGTTGTGAATAATCTTCAGATTGGTCGTGCGCTTCTTGGTGAACTTGATTTGAAAGTTCCTATTAAGTCTATGATGTGTTGGAATTCTAACCCGGTTACACAAGCGCCTGAGACAGATAAAATTGTTGAAGGGCTTAAGAATGAGGATTTGTTCTTAGTTTCAGCGGAGCACTTTATTTCGGATACCGCTTCATATGCTGATATTGTTTTACCTGCTTCGATGGGTGCTGAGATGGAAGACATGATTTTATCCTGGGGGCATTTATATCTAACTTATAATGCCAAGTCAGCTGACTCTCCTGGGGAAGCTATTCCTAACAATGAAATTTTCAGACGTCTTGCAGCTAAGCTCGGATTTGAAGAAGAAAACTTTAAATGGTCAGATTCTGAGTGCCTTGAGAATTATGTGGATTGGGAGTCGCCGGCTTGTGAAGGCATTGACCTTGAGTATATGCGCAAGAATGGTTTTGCTCGTTTAACAGTTGGAACGAAAGATGACCGAGCGCCGCACAAGGAGGGTAATTTTCCGACAGAGTCTGGCAAGTGTATGTTTGAAGTGCCTGGAGCTGTAAATTTTGTGGCTGGGCCATTTAGACAAATGTATGATGATTTTCAACCTGGTGAACCATTGGACCCGTTACCGGATTATACTGCTCCTCGTGAATCACCAGCTAGCAATCCGCTCTTGGCCGAGAAATTTCCGCTTAATATTATCTCGCCAAAAAGCCATGGCTTTTTAAATTCATGTTACGCGAACATGGAGCATAAAATTAAAGGGCAGGGTGAACAATTTGTCTTAATTAGTGCTGTTGATGCGGAAACTCGAAATATTGCTGAAGGTGATCGTGTTCAGGTTTCAAATCAACGAGGTGCTTTTAAAGGGGTTGCTCGCGTGACCGAAGACGTAAACCCAGGGGTTGTTGTTGCTACCCTTGGATATTGGCGTCAACTCAACACAGGAACTGTAAATTCTATTAGCTCTGCTGAATTTACGGATATGGGGCATGCCCCGTCCTTTTCGGACAATCTTGTTGAAGTGACACGCAGTAACTAACCGTTTCTTTTAACAAACCATTTTTTTGAATTGAGCTCGTTTTAATTTTTTTTGCTTGCTCAATTCAAAAAAGGATTTTTCAACTTGCGCTAAGTTAGCTCTTAGGCGAACTCAGCTTTCTAGTGCCTAATAGACAAAAAAGGAAATCATTAAAATGCCTCATATTGTTACTGAGAACTGCCAGTCATGCCGATTTACGGACTGTGTTTCTCATTGTCCAGTTGAATGTTTTCATGAAGATGATGAACGTCTTTATATCAACCCGGATGTTTGTGTCGATTGCGGAGCTTGTATTCCGGCTTGTCCGGTCCAAGCTATTTACGATGTTGTTGATATGCCAGAAGACAAAGACCCCTGGATCAAGGTTAATGCTGAACGTTCTAAAACCCTGCCTGTGATTATGAGTAAACAAGAGCCGCTATCAACTGCAGAAGCGCGTCGCACTGAACTGGGGCTTTAAAGTTTTTGCACTTAAAATATATAAAGAGAGACTGTCGTGGTTAAAATTCATATAGCAATAGTTGGGAGTGGTCCAAGTGGATTTTATGCAGCTGAAGCTCTGCTAAGATCTGATCTTAACGTTGAAGTTAATATGATAGAAAAACTGCCCACTCCATTCGGCCTTGTCCGAAGTGGTGTAGCACCTGATCATCCTAAGCTAAAGCAATCAATCTTGGTTTATGATCGTATTCTGAAACAAGATGGGATGAACTTTTTTGGCAATGTGACAGTTGATGAGGATATCTCAGTTGAAGACTTATTGAAGACCCATCATGGAGTGATTATGGCTTGTGGTGCCCCGCTTGATAATAAGTTGAATATTGCTGGTGAGAATTTGCAAGGAAGTCATGCGGCGACTGCGTTTGTTGGTTGGTATAATGGTCACCCTGAATATCGTGATGAGCAATTTGATTTTAAGCAAAAGACAGCCATCGTTATTGGACATGGGAATGTTGCAGCTGATGTTTGCCGAATTCTTTCTAAACCGGTAAGTGAGTTGAAAAAGAGTGACATTGCCGAACATGCCTTAGAAGCTCTCGCTGAAAGTCAAATTAGGGAAATTCATGTTGTTGGACGCCGTGGACCTGTGCAGGCTAAGTTTTCTCCTAAGGAGTTGCGGGAATTAGCTGATATTTCAAATATCACAACTGAGGTTGACGAAAATGATTGTGAGATTGGAGAGCAGTGTAAAGTTGAGTTAAGTGATCCAAAGAATATTTCCAGCGGAAAGAACTTGGAACTCTTTCGATCTTTTCCAGCATTACAAACATCGCCTGAACGCCCACCACATCAGCTTCGCAAAATAAAATTTCATTTTTATCTCACACCACAAAAAATTCATGGAGCTGAAACGGTTCAAGGGATGTCATTTTTAAAAAATCAACTTGGTGGTCAGGCATTTTCACAAACTGTTATCTCAACTGGGGAAACTGAGCACATCCCTTGCGGACTTGTATTTCGTAGCATTGGCTATAGGGGAGTACCTTTTAAAGATATTCCGTTCAACGATGATCAAGGTAAAATTCCGAATAAAGAGGGGCGGGTTATAAAAAATGGAAAAGCTCTGCCGGGGGTTTATGTCACGGGATGGCAAAAGAGAGGGCCTTCAGGAATTATAGGTACGAACCGTGCTGACAGTATTGAAACTGTAGTCTGTTTACTTGCGGATATGGCTGGTGTTGAGAAAACACCCAAGTCTGGCTCAAATGGCTTAACGGCTATACTTAAGAAGCAACAAGTTCAAATTGTTGGACTTGATGATTGGCTGAAAATTGATACCTCAGAAATAGCCCGCGGCAAGAAATTTGGTAAGCCTCGGGAAAAGTTTACTCGAGTTGATGAGATGCTTGATGTGCTGTCTGTATAGAAATTGAAAGAGCTTTGATGATCATTTGATAGTGACTTGATTGTCTGACTGTAAAAATTATAGGTGACCAGTAATGCAACGAAAACAAACGAAAAAACGAAAGTTATTAGCAGCAATAGAATATCAAAAAGATTTCGATATTGATGTTTTATTAGATACTGTTGCATTGAATTTAAAGGCAAGGGGTAACCATCTTGCGGGCTACACTCAGTATGAAGTTAATGATCCTAAAGGCCGTTGTCCGGTTATGAAACTTCGTAATTTAAAAACGGATGAGACGATTAGGATCTCCCAAGCCATGGGACTGGAATCTCGGGGATGCCGTATGGATGCGGGTGCGCTTGCGGATGTTTCCGGGAAGCTTGTGAATGAGCTAGAGCCTAAGATCCAACTCTTGATCATTAATCGTTTTGGAAAAGCAGAAACTGAAGGTCATGGCTTTCGAAATGTGATTGAAAAAGCATTTGCGATGGAGATCCCGATTTTGACCACGGTACGAGCGCCTTACGTTGAGGGTTGGTTTAGTTTTTGTAGTGATCTCGGTGAGATTTTGCCAACCATGCCGTACGATATTTTAAGTTGGTTTGATGAAATTAATTTAGAAGAAAATACTTTAACAACAATGGAAATTTAAAATTTAACCCCTCTCAAATTTTAACCTTAAAGGATTATCAAAATGACCAATGAAGCTCAGAATTCAGAAGATATCGAAATGATTAAAAAAACTGTTCAGCATTATATTAATGGAGCAATCTCGGGAAGTGGTGCTGAAATGAAACCAGCTTTTCACGATGAAGCAACTATTTATGGATATATTGGAGAAGATCTTTTTGCTGGTCCAATCCAAAAACTCTTCGATTGGAATGATGAAAATGGCGCTGCAACGGATCTTCAATCTAACATTTCAAAAATAGATTTAGTCGGCACTACGGCGCAAGTCAAACTTGATCTTGATAACTGGACTGGTCATAAGTTTACAGATTATTTTAACCTGCTGAAAACAGATGGATCATGGAAGATTATGAATAAGGTCTTTCATCTTCACGCTTAATATATAATAGAATTATTACTTTAAAAATTCTATTAAATGACTGATAGTTATCTTTAATATTGAGAGATGTTTGGATTGACTTTAGTCATTTCAACCAACATTTCTCAAACATTAGTAACTAATTCCCTTTTTAATAAAAACCAGCTTCACATATGTGAAGCTGGTTTTTATGTTTTTTCATTGTCCGTAAGGTGAGTACTTTCAATTTACTTGAGTTTATACATGACTAATATTCCAAGTTTTTCGAACTGTCTAATGGGGACGTCAGTCATACTTTTATAGTGCTAATTCGCTTGCTGGTAATGTATTTTTCCTACTAAATCTTGGTGCTTAAATTAATCAATGTGGAGAACTTATTAGGCAATTGCGAACATATTCTTGTATTGTTCGCGTAGTTCTTTTTTCTGCACTTTACCCATTGTGTTGCGTGGTAATTCTGGGAGAGTTAAAATTCTCTGGGGATGCTTAAACCTGGCAAGAGACAATTTAATATCATCGGCTATTGTGTCCAAATCTAAATACGCATTATTCTCCGGAACAAGGATGGCAACTACAGTCTCTCCGAAATCCGGGTGCGGCACACCAATTACTGCACTTTCTAGTACGCCTTCTTTTTCATCCAGTAAAAGTTCAATTTCTTTTGGATAGATGTTGTAGCCACCAGAAATAATTAGATCTTTGTTACGCCCAACAATACTTAGGTACCCATCCTCATCTATGCGACCAAGATCACCAGTAATAAAGAAACCATTTTCACGAAGTTCCTCAGCCGTTTTTTCAGGCATCTGCCAATAGCCCTTAAAAACATTTGGACCACGTACCTCAATATCACCAATTTCACCCTGAGCAAGATCTGCCCCAGTACTGCTGTCGGTAATTTTAATTTCTACACCAGGCAGTGGAAACCCAACCGTTCCTGCTCTTCGTTCCCCATTATATGGATTTGAAGTGATCATATTGGTTTCAGTCATGCCATAGCGTTCAAGTATCCGATGTCCAGTTCTTTCCTCAAATTGAACATGTGTTTCAGAAAGTAATGGTGCGCTTCCTGAAATAAATAAACGCATATGCCCGACGGCTTCTCGCGTAAAACGAGGATCATCCAGAAGACGTGTATAAAATGTAGGTACACCCATCATCGTGGTTGCTTCAGACATGAGCTCAAGAATAAGGTCTAAATTAAACTTTGGAAGAAAAATAACCTTTCCTCCAGCCAGTAATGAGACGTTAGTCGCCACAAAGAGGCCGTGAGTGTGGAAAATAGGTAGCGCATGCAAAAGAGTATCCTTTGCAGTAAATCCCCATTCTTTTACCAAAACTTGGGAGTTTGATAAAAGGTTGCCTTGTGTCAACATGGCTCCTTTGGAACGTCCTGTTGTACCTGATGTGTATAAGAATGCTGCTAGATCATCAGCTGTACGACTAACAGGAGTAAACTCAATTGGATTTTCTGTAGCTTTAGTATTAAAGCTACCCATCCCATTTGCATTCATTGTTTCAAGGAGCGCACCGGTTGATTTTGCCATGGGCTCTAATCCATCAATTCTCTTGGAATCACACAAAAGAACACGAGCGCCACTATTCTCAACAAAATAGGAAACTTCATTTGCAGTATATGCGGTATTTAGTGGTAGAAATACTAAACCGGCCTGTACACATGCTGCATAAACGGCCAAAGCTTGTGGAGATTTTTCAATTTGGACTGCAACTCTGTCTCCAGGCTGTAATCCCATTTCACAAAATTGATGTGCGTACTGGGAAGCCAATTCAAGAAATTCACTATGAGTAATTATGCTCCCATTTGCCATTTGAAGAAACGGTGTTGTTTTTCCTTGATGCTGTCCAAAAAGGGTATCGTATAAAGTGTTAGCCATCTTTAAACTCCTACGTTTTCTACGGCTGCGCTCAGAGTACTCACTGCTTCTGATGCGACTACGGTTTTTTTACTCACAAACTGTTCATGGTTTAGGCTAATCTGCTGTAAGTCATAAAGGTAATTGACCATTGTTCCATTTGACTGTTTTAGTCCATTAACAGAAGTGTCAGCTTCCGCGTGTACTGCATGAACAAGGGCACCATTTCCCAGGTGAAAACGAGCGACTGGATCAACAGGCATTCCGTCTGGTCGCTTGGCTTTCAAAAGATAGTGTGCGGCTATTTTTTGATGATCGTTGATCCTTTTACCTTTGCCCTCATTGCTTTTTAACCAACGGTTCAACCCGGGAATTGGGGAAAGCGTTACAAATGTTTTAAGAGAAGGCAACTCTTTGGAAAGGTCTGAAACAACCTGTTTTATGAGTGAATTCCCAAATGAGATCCCAGCAAGACCTACCTGGCAATTGGAAATAGAATAAAACACCGCTGTATCTGCATCTTTAGCTTCAATTTCCGCCCGATCATTTGCAAGCAGTCCCTGTATAGAATTGGGAATTCCTTTGGTGAGTGCGACCTCTACAAATATTAACGGTTCATCGGCCATTGCAGGATGAAAAAAACCAAAGCATCGCCGGTCAGATGGCTTTAATCTCAATCGAAGGTCATCCCAACTAACAATCGCGTGGACAGCCTCGTAAGCAATTATTTTTTCCAGGATGTCAGCTGGGCTTGACCAGTTTATGGGGCGTAATACCAGAAATCCTCTATTGAACCAAGATGAAAATAAATGTTTTAAATCCACATCCAGCGGTTCTAAATCCGGCCGTTTTTTAATCATACCTAAGAGATCTTTTCGCATTGCGACAAGTTGCGCTGTTGCTCCGGGTACCTGGTTAAGTCTACGAGCGAGTTCTTGCCGTCTTGGTTCGCAAGCCTGAGCAAAGGCGCTATATGTGCCTTTGCTCGGCTTTTGTTGATATGCCCGAAGCGTTTTAGTAACCACGTTTGGCTTGATTTCGAGCTTATGAGTTATTAATTCAAAAAAAGCTTTTCTTTCATCTAAGTCCATCGCGCGATAGCGATCTAGAAGGTTTCTGGCCAATGCAGTGCCTGAAACCTCACCATGACTGCTCAATAATGCGTCGCACAAAT
Source organism: uncultured Methyloligella sp. (assembly GCA_964022745.1). Lineage (GTDB taxonomy): Bacteria > Pseudomonadota > Alphaproteobacteria > Rhizobiales > HXMU1428-3 > HXMU1428-3. The sequence goes on from CAXIDO010000011.1 coordinate 14,228, forward strand.
CAAAAGTTGTTCGATCATCAACTTCCTCTGATAGTGCCTGATGATATTGCTGTTCGAAAATAGTCGAAATCAGTTCACCAAAAAAACTCATACAGTCTCTCCCATCACAGCGTTAGGTAACCATGTGGCTAATTCTGGAAAGAAGCAGAGAAGGATGATAGCAAGCACCATGCATGCTACAAAAGGCATAGATCCTGTGAGAATGGTCTTAAGTGAGATATCCGGTGCTATACTGTTAATCACATAAAGGTTCAGGCCAACGGGTGGTGATATCAGTCCGATCTCCATATTGATGGTCAATACAACAGCGAACCAGATTGGATCAAAACCTGCTGTAGTGATGATAGGTAACAAAATGGGGGCGGCCATTAAAATAACAGCAACGGGTGGTAAAAAGAAACCAGCCACCAAAAGAAATAACATCACAAAAGACATGAGTACCCAACGGTTCACGTCAAGGGTT
>CAXIDO010000012.1:0-13926 GCA_964022745.1 uncultured Methyloligella sp.
CTTTTCTTCAACATCTTCAATGATAGCTTCGACAATCCAATCAACTTTTGAAAGCCTATCAAAACTTTCTGATAATTTCCCACATTCAACTCTATCAGCATATTCAGGCATCATAAAACCCGACACCTTTTTTTGTTTTTGCACTCCTTTTTCAGCAAGCTCTTTTGTTAAATCAAGTAAGAGAGTTTGAATACCAGCATTTGCAAAATGAGCCGCAATCCCAGCTCCCATAACGCCTGCTCCAATAACAGCAACAGTTTTAATAGATCTCATTTTTTCTTATTTCCTATTCTAACAAGCAAACCTAGTTCTCGTCATTTCAGTTGCTTTTACAAAATTGAAATTTGAGGAGACACACAAACATACATCAAACGTTCGTTGTATTTTTACGCCTTGTATCAAACGTTCGTTGTATAGGCAAGGTAAAAATTTTAAATGCGCCGCAAAATAAAAACCCCAGAAAAGCCAGCAAATAAGGTCGTTTACATTTATTGGCTGATGTCTGGGGTTTTTATTTTGGTTTCATTCGTTTAAATAAATGATACACATTTTGATGAAATTCTAACAATGGTTTAAAAATCATACATGCCGGCTACAAAACAAAATACAAGCTCAGAGCTTCCTCTCAAAAACACTTTAAGAGGGGGTAAAAGCAGTCAAAAGCAAATTGAAATATTTAAAAAATCAGCCAACTTATTCGCAAAGGATGGTTACCATGCAACTTCTATGAGAAAGATCGCGGAATGTGTTGGGCTAAGTGGCGGATCTCTCTATTATTACATTGAATCAAAAGAGAAACTGTTTGTTCAAATCAACGTTTACGCTCTAAGCTCATCTAAAGAACGCATAGAAGCTGCTATCTTTAATTTAGAAGACCCCTGGTGCCGTTTAGAAGCAGCAAGTGTCGAGTTATTAAAAATCCAACTTGACCCCGACTCGATAACAATGCCTCTTATGAAAGACTTTCACACAATCCCAGATGACCTTCGACTTCAAATCATTAAAAGTAGAGATGAGTTTGAAGCCATTTTTACTGATCTAATTGAAGACCTAAATTTATCCAGTAAGATCAACAAAAATATCTACCGTATTTTTTTGTTAACAATCCTCAACAACGCTTCCAATTGGTTTAAATCTGATGGACATCTGTCCATAGAAGAAATCGCTAAACAAGTTTTAGAAATTTTTAGATTTAAATGCGAGTCTTCATGACAACGCTTGTTACTGATCCTCCCCCAGTGAAGCAGCCCATTTTGGATATTATATTTTTACTCAAAATGGTGGACACTTATGGGTAAAAGAAACTACAAAGCAGAAATGATTATTTCCAAATTTCGTCAGGTTGATATTTTGCAATCACAAGCCACATCCATAGACAAAAGTACTTATAACTTAAAAATAAATTTGAACACCTTATTATATTTTCCTCACCAAACTAAAATTAACTCAACACTTTAATGCACCAATAGTAGCAATTACTGCTCCAACAAAATATAGACTAAGACCAGAGAGTGTTTCAGTTGAAAAGTCCACCCGACCTTCGATTTTTTGCAATATGAAAACAATCAGCGGAGCAGACGCCGCTATAGCCCCAACAGTCAGTGCAGAAGTAAGTGAAATGGCTTTTTGCACAGCGTAAATAGGAAAAGCTAGCAAAAACATCCCAACTCCAACAGCAATCAATAAAAGGTGAATATCAATTTCACCTTTATAATCTAACCCCCAAATATAACCGCCAAGAGCCAGTAGAATATAAAGGGGAAATCTCAGCCCAAATTGCATCATAGGTATCATGCCTTTTTTATCCAAATGCTGGCAAAAAAGAAGCATAGCGCTAATCAAAACGCCCGCCAAAACAGAAAAAATCAGCCCGATAATAGCGATATCAGCATTGCCTCGAACAAAGCCGGAATAACCAAATATGGTAATACAAATGAGAATGATCATACCAAATATGATGAGACTATTCCCAATTGCTTCCCAAGAATTGCGAGCCTTTTGCCCAACAGGAACCCCAATATAATAAGCAGCAATTGTAACGGTGGGAACAAGACCAGAGAAGATCGTAAATGCTATTGCGGGCTCAATCAACTGAACCGCATAAAGGTATGAAACCCAAGCTCCCGCAGCTGTCAGGTTTAACCCAAGCAGGCTATATTTATTGTCTGCTGCTATAGTCCATTGCTTACGATCGGTAATAGATACCCAGATCAAACAAAACACTCCAGACAAGCCAAACACGAACACTCCGACCAAAAAAGAATCTAATTTCTGTAATGTTCGGCCAAAATAAACAGCTTGGATTGCATCCAGCATCACAAATGTAAAGCACCAAGAAAGACCAATTAAAGAAACATTATTTTTCATAGAAACGTTCAAACGTAAAGTTGCGTGATAAACATTGACAAATATTAGACCGACGGTCTAATATTTGTCAAATGATGAGTTTGAAACAAGAGAGAAAACAGATGCAATACCTCACAAGAGCTATATGAAATTAAACAAACAACAAAACTTAGAAATTTTGAATTTCACTAATCATGCTGGAAGAGGTCAAAACATATCGGTCTTGCAAAAGCTGTCGAAATGAGTGTTAAGCCCACTTCGCCGAATGCAGTGGCATAAACATTTTCAAATTAATAATGACTTGAAGGGATTTGTCGCCTTTTGTGAGAAACATAACCTTTTATCAGATTCAGTAATAAGGTCCACTCTTGTTAGCGAACAATACTAAACATATACGGTTTCTGAATAGTCTGGAAATAACCATTTAAAGAGAACTACTGATTTTTTAGGTTAATCTTATAACTTGAGTTGGTAAACAATGAAAAACGCTAAACATATCATCTTAAGTTTCCTAATCGCATTTGGAAACTCATTAATCTTGCTGCCGGATAACAGCTGGGCTAAAGGAATCATCCAGTCAACCCCAGAAAATTACCGATCAATCATTGCAACAATGAGCCACAGTAAACCCATTGCTGTACATATGTCCTCAACAGATAAATCGTGTCGATTTTGCGAAAGAAACAATAAGAGGTTTATAAAAGCCGCTTCAAGGCACCAGGATAAATTCATTTTTATACAAGTGAATTTCAACCCTTGGAAAAGTTTAAAAAAACATAAGAGACTAAGACAGCACTACCAAACAATAAAAATGCCTTTGTTAGGGTTGCCAACAGTCTACATCTATTACAAAGGCTATGCGACATCCCATTACATCGGTGAGTTTAAGAAATTAGAACAAACTCTTGTAAAAGGTCACCAAAAGGCACTCTCACTAATGGACACAAAAGAGAATGGAGCCGCAATCAGGCAAATTACGACGAGTGAATTTTCAGATTTTCTTAAAAAGAGTAGCAAGCCTCAACTTATTCACCTGACCTCAAAAGATAAATCCTGTAAGCACTGCACCAAGAGTAATCAATTTATCAGTTTGGCAGCAAAAAAATTAAGAGGTAAATTTGACTTTGCTGAAATAGTTTACAATCCATGGGAAACAATTCGCAATGATTTACCCTTCCTCAGCCTTCTCCATAAAAAGGGAGTAAGGGTTCAAGGGTTACCAACAACACTGGTCTTTCAAAATGGTAAAATTAAATGGTACGTAGCAGGTGTTAATCCCAATATTTCAGAGCACTTATTTAAGATCCTGCCTAATCTGCAAATAACTACTGAGAAACAAAATGCACCAAAGTGAGCAAAACAAGGTGGGAAATATGCCTAAGATGGGACACGGAAAAATATTGTTTCTCACATTATTATACTTATATTTTTTGCACTCACCAATACCAGCATATGACAATGATCTGAAGATCGTGAAATGGGTAGAAAAGTTGCGCAACGGCACAAAACAAGAGAGAATAAGCGCAGCTGCTGTTCTTGGTAGTTCATCCTTTTATCGTCAAAAACCACAAATTATAAAAGCACTTGTTACAGCACTGAAAGATCCAGAGAGAGAGGTGAGAATTCGTGCTGTTTATTCTCTTTTTAGAGCAAAAGGCAAGTCAGCAACACAAGCCCTATTACTAACAATGAAGAATGATAAATCAGCAGACCTAAGACTTGCAGCCGCACAAGTCTTAGGTAGAGCTGGAGATAAACGGGCAGTTGATACTCTGGAACTTGCATTAGATAACAAAAGCTATATCGCAAGATCAACCGCAGCAGATATATTAGGCACGCTAAAATCAGCACAAAGCGTGAAGTATCTTTTAAAGAAACTTCAAGATCCCCACCATGAAGTACGTATTTCTGTGATACGCTCACTTGGCCACTTGCGATCCAAAAAAGCTGTCAAACCTTTAACCTCATTATTGAGTGATAACCTCTTCACGTTAAGGCGTGAGGCTGCCATAGCATTGGGACGTATAAAAGATAACAGAGCTGTTAATCCCCTAATCATTTTATTAAAAGATGAAAATAAATATGTGCGGTGGGCAGCAATTTATGCGCTTTGCCAGCTAAGAACTGAAACCGCTTTTAACGCTCTTTTAGTTTTTTCCCCCACACCAGAAACATACTGCATTGCCTCTTCCAAGTTTGGTAAATAATGACTTAGACAGGGAAAAAATAAATTGACACTATAATAACATTTCAATTGACAACTTAGACCATCGGTCTAATCTTATAAAAGAACGAGAATGGCAAAAGAAAAATCCAAAGATACGCCTCAGTTGAGGCTCAAGGCATTAGCACCCGAGAAAAAAGCTCAACTACTAGATCCTGCTGAAAAAGAGTTTGCATCAAAAGGTTTTATAGGCGCGTCATTGAATAGCATTTTAAGAGAAGCAGGTATGAGCAAAGGTCAAGCTTATTACTACGTTGAGAACAAAGCAGATTTGTATAGCGCTGTATGTGAAAGGGCATTCCACAGATTGTTCAAAAAAATAGAAACATCTGAATTTTCTCCGCAAACCCCTGAAGAATTTTGGAGGGATATCCAAAACTTTTGTGAAAGACTAATTGTGGCTCTCAATGGTGATGAAACATTATCGGCACTGGGCCGGTCGGTATATGACAGCAAGCAAGCAGAAGAAGCCCTTTCAGAGCCACTCTCACGGCTTCAAATACAATTCAATCAATGGGTTGAACTAGGTCAATTAATAGGTGCTATTCGAAAAGATATACCAAGTGATCTGCTGCAAGCGATCCTCTTTGGGGTTTTTAAAGAAATAGATCGATGGTTTGCAACCAACCTTTCAAAATTAGAGAACTCGGAAGCAATGCGATTAAATGCACTTTCTTTAGAGCTTCTACGTTCTCTAGCTGAGCCAAAACAGGCTTCAAACTAATTAAAATTAGGATTGTTTATGATAGTAAAAGTAGACAAGAATATCTGGATTGTAGAAGGCAATTGTGTCAGCTTCTACGGTTTTTCATATCCAACAAGGTCAGTCATAGTTAAGTTAGAAAACAACGAACTTTGGATATGGTCACCCATAGAGTTATCACAAACACTCAAGAGTGAAGTGGCTGCAATTGGGCAACCAAAGCATTTAGTAAGCCCCAATAAACTACATCATTTATTTTTAAAAGAATGGGCAGAGGCTTACCCAGCGGCCTCATTGTGGGGCCCTCAGTCAACTATAATTAAAAAGCCAGATTTACATTTCGAATACCCACTTGAGCATAACACTCCAACAGAATGGAAAGAGGATATAGATCAGGTCTGGTTTAATGGTTCCAGAGCGATGGACGAGATTGTCTTTTTTCACAAACCTTCGCGCACCGTTATTATGGCCGATCTTTCGGAAAATTTCAGTGAACATTTCATCAAAGCAAACTGGTCTTTCTGGCAACGAGTTTTAGCGCGTCTCTGGGGCATTGTTGAAGGCAAAGGATATGCACCTTTGGAATGGAGGTTATCTTTTAATCGCGAAAAAACAAGGCAAACAAAAAATAAGATGTTAGCATGGAACCCAGAAAAAGTGATTATGGCCCATGGCGAATGGCAAAATGAAAACGGTAGAGCCTTTCTAGAAAAATCCTTTGAATGGGTAAAGTAACATGTATGTTAAAATAGCTCAGCTAACAAACGATATCAAAGCATTTTTTGAAGCAAATACACCAGGCAGGATAGTGTCTATAGATGAAACCAGAAAATCAAAACACCTAAAAGGCAGCTTAGCCAGATCAAGCTAAGCAGGTCATGAGCAACATATGACATGCTTAGCAAAAGAGTCTTTGATTTAAAATGAATATGTCAGAAGATACCGCTTATATAGTGATGGCAAGGTTAACAATTCTTCCTAACCAAGAATTAGCGTTTTTCAAGTTCGAGAAAAAAGCTATTTTGATCATGAAAACTTATGGAGGAAAACTCATCTCAGCCATTCGCACTCAAGAAGAGGAAACCAACCTCTATACTGAAATACATACATTAGAATTTCCAGACAGAGAAACATTTCAAGCCTATAGAAATGACAAAAAGTTATTGGATTTATCTGAAGAACGAAAGCGCTGCATTGCCATTACTCGCATTGAATATGGCATAAAAATAGAATACTGAAACGAACAAAATAAATTTTAACAAAGCACTAACAAAAGCTTAATACAAATTTATTAAGGAACGAATTTATCAAACTAGACTATTAGTTATTGCTCCAAGGCAGTCATTTTAGTCTGCAAACATGATTGTAGTAACTAAGTTTCTCGTTCAGCTTTCATCAAATTTTGTAATAGTGATTGGAGACCTAAAATAGTGCCTGCTCCCAATTGCTCACGAAGGCTGATGACTTCATCCAAATGGCAGTCACGCAATTTTTTGTTAGATCCACATGGGCAAGGCCAATGACCTTTTACTTTTTTTGCTGAGATTGCTTGTGAGTACAGATTCGCTTGCTGCTCGTTCACATCAAAACCGAGTAGCTGTGAAATACTCTCAGCAATTCCTTTCGCACCATGAGACCGCTCATCAAAAGGCCATTCTCCAGTTTGTTCGAACCAGGTCTGAGAAAGGAAGAAATTGTATAAGGGCCCATCACAAAATGCTTGAAAGGATGTATCCTGTGAAAGCACCAACCATTCTTGCCAAACGCATAAACAGCAAACACCGTTTTTATACATATGCCTATCTGCTATGCGAGGAATAACCCCACCATTTTCAATTACTATCGGTTCGCGTTTAGGGAAGTCCTTAAAGAAAAAACACTTAATTTCAAATCGCTTAGCGGGGCCGTTCGGATGCGGCCCATCACTTACGATGAAAACTCCATATGCAAAGATCGCATCATCAGATTCTGTAAACTTCAACAACGGTTGCGCGAATCCGAGCGCTCGCCTCACGTCTTCAATAGTTAAAGTAGAAGGTTCGCTCATCGGCTTAACCCTTATCGCACCAAGGAGCTGTTTCCGTTCCACGATCTTTAACGCGTTCGACCATTTGGCTTGTTTGTGTAATCAAAGCTGGAGCTGCTGCAACTGCAGGTGTTTCAGACTTAGAAATCGGGAAGTTCTCTTTAACCCGGTCCATTACCTTAGCTCCGAGCCTATTTACCATTCCAGTTGGGATATCCGTGGGACGATTAACCCGAATATATGTACCAAAATCCCGTCGCGCATTATCCAGCCAACTATAGAAGTTGCGCTCTTTCTCTGGCATTTCTTGCCATTTATCCGCAAAGTTCTCTTCAGGGTTTACAGGATTCCTAATCCATCTTTTGCCATCAACAACTTCAACAAAGCGGTCCATTCCATTCAGGATAGCGGTTAAAGAATCAACTAGTGTTAATTCACCTTGATAAGCATGTGCTGCTAGTGTGGTGATGATAATCGAAATCGGTTTGTGCTCGGGATCGTCAGCAAACATCAAATCGCGATGACGTTTCAAAATCTGTATTGCCTTTTGAAGCGTAGTTTTAACCGCATGATCGGGAATGTCTTCTACTTTGGCGTAAGGGCTTCCGCGTTTAAAAAGCTCTAACTTTTCGTAACGAAGAACATCTTCCATTTCCTGCATAAACCAAACAGCAAATCCAAGTGGGTTACTTGATGGCCAGTTTAATGTAATTACATCATAACCTGGATTAGTCTTGTCTGTAATAGCAATGGCTTCTTGGGTAATCCTATCATTTATTGCAAGCTTCATATATCCGTTGGCGCTCAATCGTGAGCGATAAGTATTTACGTCGCTAATACACGGCAAGATATCAGTGTGAAAATTCCGCTGATCAGCATATTTAAGCGTCCAACAACGACGTTTATTTTCAGGGGTATGTTTCATGGAATGCGCCTGTGCATATGACATGACTTCCTGACCGATAGCCATCTTCAATTGTTTTTGAGTCTGATCCCCCTTCGATGAATTAAGACGACAAATAAGATCAACATCGATTTCGTCTGTATCTGTTATTGGCCTATTAGCTGTTCCAATTAAAAACGACCCCTGTGGAGCCACATACGGGTCATAACCTTTCAGGGTTGAGTTGGGTCGATCAAGCCAAGAGCCAAGTGATTGATAACGAGCAATAACAGCTTCGGAGGTTTCCGGCGTGACATCAATCTCTTTCGCAATTTTTTGAAGAACATCTTCGTGACTTGGGGGAGGTGATATAGTCGGCATATTTTTATCCTTCTAACTTGTGTATAGGAATGAAAGGCTCTGTGGGTTGAGAAAAGAAATGTGGTTTCAGAATAGGTTTCTGAATTCGCGCTTCTGAGAAACCTCGCGCTCTCAGTTCCCGAATCTTAGAAGTGTTATCGATACTAAAAAAACCATCAGGAACTGGCTGGCATATACGCCAGATAGCTTTGCGCTCATGCGGATCACCTGTAAGGAGATGAGCGATACCCATCGAACTATGAGACTGACCAGCCATAAAAAAGTCCGCAGTTTTCTCAACGATGCTTCTGGCACTGTAGGCTGGTTTCATTTCGAAGATGTCTTCTAGGCAACTTACACTCAAAACCTTTAATTTATCCGCAGGCCATCCCAATACCGAGACTGCTTCGATCACTGCAAACCCCGTTGGGTTGTTCGCCCAAAGTCCCCCATCCACCAAACCCACATCATTAGCCGTGATATATTCACGAAAATATGTTGGTGCAGCCGATGTTGCTAAAGCAGCATCAATTGCAGGGTCTTTATAATCGGTAGTTAACCGAGTATGGTGTGCGGTCTTGTAAACATAAACTTTCTTAGCATACCCATTCCACGACGGCACCATTAGACGTGTCTTCGCATCGCCTATTCTTTTATCGCCAAGAACACTCTCGATGGCCTGTTTGAGTGAGTCTGTTTGATATTTTGGGCCCCATATCGCCCATCTGCTAGTTCGGTGCAATTTTGACATAAATGCACGAAAACCAGTATCATTTTGAGCAAATATTTTTGGACCATACTCTTCATAGAGGGCTGCAACTTCCTTAGCAGGCACTCCCAATGCAAGTGCTATGGCAATAATTCCACCTGTAGAAGTGCCAGCAATGAGATCAAAATATGCACCGATTGGATGATCAAGATCATCTTCCAGAGCAGCCAAAAACGCAGCTGGAAATGTCCCGCGAATGCCGCCGCCGTCAATTGAAAGAATTCGTTTCATTAAAACTCTCATACGATTTTGTACATTTAAGATGGTACGGTCAAGTCTTGCGTATTGTCAAGGTGATATGGTACGATTTTGTACAATTGTGTCTTTTGTGGTCGCTGTGGGCCAATGTAAAGTGTGGGAGGAATTCATGGCATTTAAAGAAGTTTTGAAGAGAAGAAGAATAAAAAAAGGGTATTCATTACAAGAACTTGCAAGTTTAATGGATGTCTCAAAAGCGCACATCTGGGATCTTGAACAAGGTCGAGCTAAGAACCCATCACTAGAGGTTTTACAAAAATTATCCAAACATCTGGAGGTCCCAATCTCAACATTGGTAGGAGAAAATCCTGAAGAAAATAAAAATAACGACGAATCGGTAGTGATGTACCGCGAACTACAAACATTGGATGATGAAGATCGAGAAACAATCAAACTAATGATGGATCGTCTTAAAAAACGTACATAAAGCAGCGAGGATTGAGCAATGGTTAACCGGATGGATCTTGACGGAACTTACTCCCCCATTGGTCTTGTCACGAAGATTCTGAAAGCAGAACCCAACCTGAAAATACCTATACCGATTGAAGAGCTTGCATACGAGCTGGATATTTCTGAGATACAAACACTAAAAACTGAAGGATTCGAGGGCGGTTTAATCACAGATGAAAATCGTACAGATGGTTTTATTCTTGTAAAAAGAGGCATGAACCCTTTACGTAGACGCTACACTATTGGACATGAGTTGGGCCATTTCCTAATTATTCATCATAAACCAATATCTGGTACTGAGTTCCTTTGCGACCGTGAAGCAATGAAAGAGCAAAATCTCAAAGCTCAAAAACGAGCTCAAAAAATGGAAGCAGAGGCAAACCGCTTTGCATCTTTGTTACTCATGCCGCCTCCCTATTTAAATCCAATCATCAATGGAAAAAGTTATGCGAATCTAAAAACCGTCTTGGAGATTCATGGTCATTTCGAAGTAAGCAAGGAAGCCGCCGCCTGGGCTTATGCTGAATACAATCCAGAGATGGTCGCTGTGTTAATCGTGAAAGATGGTCGTTACCTTCGTCATTACTGCAAAAAGGGATTTCCATGGATCACAATTAAACGTGGTGATAAAGTTCCTGACATATCTTTAGTTCACAAACAAAGGCAAATAGGAAGTTTGAGCAATTCTGATCCTACAGGGGCAGAGCATTGGATTGAGACTAATTACGGCGAACCTGTACCTATTATGTATGAACAGGTTCTATTTCAATCCAATGGATATGCGATGATACAGCTTAAAGTACTTCAAAATGAAGATTGGGATTATGATCCAGATGAAAACCTGACTTCAAAGCAACGATATCAAAAACGACAAGAACGGTGGCAAAGATAGTAAATTGCTAGCATGCTGAACCTAACTAAGTTAACTTTTGGCATTTTATTCAAAGTAATTAAAAGTCTAGAAAAAAATGTTATAAGGTTCTCTAACAATACTTGACTGAACGAAAAACAAATAGCTCACTTTAAAGCTTAACAATATCGCTGCAAAAATGCCACCAATTTGCTGCTGCTTTAAGCAACGTTTTTGAAAAATCCGCGGAGCCAATCCACTAGAAAATTTGAATGTATCCTAACTACAAAATATTGGCATTCTCTCTATCTCATATATTTGAAAGCAAATTACATATATTGAAGACAAACACCGAGATGATGTAACCGAAGCTTTAAACTTTCTTTTCCAAGGATTTTTCATCAAATCTTTAGCTACAGCTACATGGTCTGATGATTAATCTCAAAAACGTGCAACATTTTGTGTAACAAAATGTGCAACAAACAAAATCAGTAAATAAATATATATTTTAAAAACAACACCTTAAATAGTTTGTATTTTCAAGAACCAATCCCTTCTTCTCCGCCATTTTCTTTTATCTCACATCTATTCTCCGTTTTTTGCAGGGCGGCATAGAGGGCTGCGAGATAGCGCAAATCAATAAGCTGAGCTTCTTCTTTGACGCCTTGCTACAGTTCATAATATCCTCGTTTATATTCCCCCGTTTCTGATCTCACGACAATTATCTACGCTTATGTCACTCAGGAGACAGACCAACAGCACAGCCCATTAAGCGGTCATCTTATCCATTCCATAAAATACATTTTAAAACAAACAGTAGTGACTGTCGTTTCATTTCAAATAGCACTGGGAAAATAGGCAATGCTTTTTTGTGAATTATTATTTCAAAGGATTAATGCGATTAATTTAGAGTACTCACGAAAGCAGTAACTGTTTTATTGTAGTGCGGTTACTGGTGAGTAACCTAAAGCACAATTAAAAAAGACACGCTCTAAAAAGAAATAGAGCATGTCTTTTTTAATTCGATAAAAAGTTACAAGCACTAATGCTTGTAGCCGGGCCATTGACTAACAAAACCATCCCGGTTTGGCATTTTCACTTGAAGTAATGATGTCTCATCTAAAACATGATCTTTTTTGATAATATTGTTGAGATACAAAATATAAGCACTGACAGCATAAACCTCATCATTACTAAGAGATCGAGGCGCATCTAAAGGCATAGCTCGCCTGGTGTAATCAAATAATGTTGTCGCATATGGCCAGTAACTACCAACAGTTTTAATCGGTTTCTTGGTTTTAAGGCTCCCTATGCCCCCAATGAGAGGGTCAGCAAGGCCTTTACCTCCCTTGGCATCAACGCCATGACAAGAGGCACATTCAGCAGCATAAACTTTTGCGCCTTGTTCAGGGGTTCCTGAACCTTTGGGCAGATTTTTGCCATCCAGAGTGATTGATAAATCAATTGCAGCCAGTGTCTTAGGACTAATTTCTTTGCCAAGTTTTATTTTCAGTTGATTATCTTTCGCTAAAGCTGTTGTCAGCGGAGCACCAACAACTCCTGTTATAAACAAGCCAATAAACACATAAGAATAATGGGAGAAACATTGCTTAAATTTGCACATTGTTAATACTCCCATCAGAATTGATTTTAAATGATTGAATGGCGTTACAATGATAGACCTGTCCAGCAGCATAAGAAGATGACCATTTTGCGTGTGTCATTTGAGTGTTTCCTTTTTCATCAAAGGCTCTGCTTAGCAACGTCTGTGGTTTACCATCCCAATTCCAAAGCAATTTAAAGCGCGTAAGGCTCCGATCTCGAACAGGGTCTTCTAAATGAGCATCAGCCCAGCTTCTACCGCCATCTGCCGACACTTCAACTCGTTTAACTTTCCCAAACCCACTCCAGGCAAGTCCAGTCACTTCATAAACACCAGGCCCCTGCATTTTTAATCCTGTTGCAGGAGACGTAATAGTAGATTTAGCTCCCATGGTGTACGTAAAAAGGTCAGCTTTTCCATTAGGGCGTAATTCAGAATATTTTGATGTCTCGTCTTTTGAATAAGATGGCTGGTTCTGAACCTTGATACGGTGCAACCATTTAACACTCATATTCCCTTCAAAACCAGGTAAGACTAAACGCATAGGATAGCCCTGCTCAGGACGAATACGTTCACCGTTTTGATAAAGGGCAACGATGACATCATCTAAAGCCTTTTCCATTGGAATACTTCGGCTCATACCAGCAGCGTCGATACCCTCAGCTACAAGCCATTTAGCATTTAGATCAACACCTGCTTCATCGAGCAAAGTCGACAGACGAATGCCGGTCCATTCAGCCGCTGAAATTAAGCCATGCAAATGACCAACAGGAACTTGCATAGCATCAGGAAATAAGTTGCTATTAAAAAAGCTATTACCGGAACATTCAATAAAGCAAATTTTAGAAACCATAGGGTAACGAGACAATTGATCCATGGTAAACTCTAATGGCTTTTTAACCAGGCCATGAATGAAGAAACGGTGTTTATCAGGGTCAATTTGCGGCACGCCATTGTGACTGCGTTCAAAATGGAGACCGTTCGGTGTAATACTACCGCGTAAATGTTGTAAAGGCGTCAATGCTATGCCTGAGCCCGGAGCCATATCTCCATATGGCTTAATGACAGCACGACTAACATGGTTTTCAAATGGAGATGGTGAGCCATATTCTCGCAAAGGAGCACCTGGAACTTTTGACCACTTAGGCGCTTCTGTTTGCCAATCTTCTGTCTCTTTGCTTATTGCTTGCCGAGCCATAACACTGGAGGCAGCCAAAGAAGATAAGAGTAACGAACCAGATTTCAAAAATAAACGTCTGTGTAATAACCCACCACCTGCCGCAGCATTATCAGAAAACAATTCGTTTTCAGATTTTTGGGATCCCATTAGTATTCCTTCCCCGAATAAAAAATGCACTTATAAGAAAATTATCAGCTAAAGAATTATTTATTATATTCATAATATCGATTATATTACCTACCAATTGGAAGAAATGTAAACCGGCCTTATATTT
>CAXIDO010000013.1:0-13820 GCA_964022745.1 uncultured Methyloligella sp.
AAAGGCTACTGCCTTTATAAAATGGGCTGTAAAGGGCCGACGACTTACAATGCGTGTTCAACTGTTCGCTGGAACGGTGGTCTCTCATTCCCAATTCAAGCTGGTCACGGTTGTATTGGTTGCTCAGAAGATGGCTTCTGGGACAAAGGTGGTTTCTATGATCGCCTTACCGATATTCACCAATTTGGTATTGAAGCAAACGCTGATGAAATTGGCGTTGGTGCTGCCACGGTTGTTGGTGCCGCGGCCGCTGCTCATGCGGCCGTTAGCGCCGTGAAACAAGCGCGTACAAAAGGAGATAACGACTAATGGCTATTCAAACTCCAAATGGCTTTACGCTAGATACATCTGGTGAGCGTGTCGTTGTTGACCCGGTTACTCGGATTGAGGGGCACATGCGCTGCGAAGTGAATGTGAACTCTGACAATATTATTACGAACGCTGTTTCAACAGGCACTATGTGGCGCGGACTTGAGGTTATTCTCAAAAATCGTGACCCGCGTGATGCCTGGGCTTTTGTGCAACGGATTTGCGGTGTGTGTACTGGTACGCACGCTCTGACATCTGTTCGTGCAGTGGAAGATGCTCTTAATATTGAGATCCCTGATAATGCGAATTCAATTCGTAATATCATGCAACTTTCACTTGAGATCCACGATCACCTAGTGCACTTCTATCACTTGCACGCGCTTGACTGGGTTAACCCGATTAACGCTCTCAAGGCTGATCCACGCGATACATCTGCTTTGCAAAAAGCAACATCGCCACGGCATCCTAAATCGTCTCCTGGTTATTTCAGAGACATTCAAAATCGCCTCAAGAAGTTTGTTGAGAGCGGACAACTTGGTCCATTTAAAAATGGTTACTGGGACAACCCGGCTTATATCCTTCCACCTGAAGCTGATTTGATGGCTGTGACGCACTATCTTGAAGCTCTTGATTTTCAAAAAGAAATTATGAAAACAAGAACTATCTTTGGTGGTAAGGACCCGCATCCGAACTGGCTTGTTGGTGGTGTACCTTGCCCAATTAACATCGATGGTGAAGGTTCTGTTGGTGCGATCAATATGGAAAGCCTCAATCATGTACGCTCTATCATCAATCAAACAATTGAGTTTGTTGATAATGTTTACATTCCAGATATTATCGCAATTGGTAAGATCTATTATGATGCTGGTTGGCATTATGGTGGTGGTATTTCTGGCACTGACGCTCTTGCCTACGGTGACATTCCAGATAAACCAAATGACTTCTCGTCGGCTAACTTAATGATGCCTCGCGGTGCTATTATCAAAGGCAACCTTAATGAAGTTCATGAAGTTGATCACCGTGATCCTGAGCAAATTCAAGAATTTGTACCTCACTCTTGGTATAAATATGATGATGAAAGCAAAGGCTTGCATCCTTGGGATGGTGTAACAGATCCAAACTATGAACTTGGTCCGAAAACCGTCGGCACAAGAACTGACATTAAGCAACTTGATGAAGCTGCCAAATATTCATGGATTAAGGCACCGCGCTGGCGTGGTAATGCCATGGAAGTTGGGCCTCTCTCTCGTTATCTTGTTGGTTACGCTTCGAAGCATACTGAGTTCACAGACCAAATCACTGATACACTTGGTGCTCTTGGTAACGCGCCTGTTTCTGCCTTGTTTACAACAATTGGCCGGACAGCTGCGCGTGCACTTGAAGCTCAATGGTGTGCTTACAAGCAACGCTACTTCTTAGACAAGATGATTGCCAATATTAAAGCTGGTGACCAGACCACAGCGAATACTGAAAGCTGGGATCCATCAACTTGGCCAAAAGAAGTGAAGGGTGTTGGCTTTACTGAAGCACCGCGTGGTGCCTTGGCTCACTGGATCCGGATCAAAGACCAAAAAATTGAGAATTACCAATGTGTGGTTCCAACGACTTGGAACGGTAGTCCTCGAGACAATGAAGGCAATATTGGCGCCTTTGAAGCCTCTTTGATGAACACTAAAGTTGAGCGTCCTCATGAGCCTGTGGAAATTTTGAGAACCATTCACTCATTTGATCCATGCCTGGCTTGTTCTACTCACGTTATGGGACCTGATGGCGAAGAACTTGCCAAAGTTAAGGTGAGATAAGGAGGATGTCATGGCTGATCAAATGGCTGATCAAGCAGCAAGTCAACAAACTGCTGTTTACGTTTATGAAGCGCCTGTTCGTATTTGGCACTGGGTTAATGCATTTGCAATCATTGCCCTTTGCGTCACAGGCTACTTCATAGGGTCACCGCTCTCTTCTGTTTCTGGAGAGGCCAGTGATCATTATGTGATGGGATATATGCGTTTTGTGCATTTTGCAGCTGCATATATCTTTATTATTGGCTTTGTTTTCAGAGCTTATTGGGCAATCGTTGGTAACTCTCATTCCAGAGAGATCTACCTGCCGCGTATTTTCTCAAAAGATTTTTGGGATGAATTGTGGCACGAGATAAAGTGGTATAGCTTTCTTGTTGACGAGCCTAAAAAATATACTGGCCATAATCCGCTTGCGATCTTGGCAATGCACCTCATGTTTGTTTGGGGCTCGATCTTCATGATCATAAGTGGTCTTGCTCTTTATGGCGAGGGTGCAGGTATGGGCAGCTGGCAGTATCAGTTCTTCTCATCATGGCTTATTCCTCTTATGGGGCAGAGCCAGGATGTGCATACGTACCACCATCTGGTTATGTCGCTATTAATTGCTTTTGCGATCATTCATGTTTATGTGGCTATTCGTGAAGATATTATGTCACGCCAATCAATCATCAGCTCGATGATTTCTGGATGGCGTTTATTTAAAGATAATCGCCCTTCTAACGACTAACCCTTAAATTTTCAGTCGTTTTTATAAACTTCCTAAATCAACTGAGACGCTTCTTTGAAGCGTCTCTTTTTTTATGCTCCTTCGGTTGCCCACTAGCAACTGTCGCTGTTGGCGCTTCAGATGCCCACTATGCAACTGTCGCTGCTGGCGCTTCAGATGCCCACTACGCATCCGCGCTTTTTTATTTCTCACGGCTGATCCATGAGCTGAAGCTCATGGGCCTCCGAAAGGCGGCATTTTTTTCGATCAGCACATCTGTACTCGCAAAGCTCCGCTCAGGCGGATCTTGTGCGCCGGGTAACTTTTTATCTGCGCTTCAATCTTACATTCCTAAGCGTTAAAGGTGAAAACAAGACTTTTTGTCTTTTTTAGATGGGAAATTGGTAAGGAACTTATCATTTTGTAGAAAACCCTCCCTATCACATCACACCTATTTCTGATGAGAAACTACAAATTGGACTCTTTCTTTCCACCTAAACTAGAAACTGATTAGTTACTTTCCATCAAAGCATGTCTCAGCGCTGCGGTTTTCCGATTTATTCAATAATAACAAGACCTTACTTAGTTGGCCTGGCAATTGCTATAATATTAGAAAACTTAAAAAAGTTTAAAAACTTAAGAATAACAAATAGCTAATGGTGTAATTCCAGGGGAGGAATCATGACCACGACGCCGAGAGTGCTAATCCTTGGTATTGGCAACGTCTTATGGGCAGATGAAGGCTTTGGTGTGCGAACTGTTGAGCATATGTATCGTCACTATCAGGCTCCTGATCACGTTAAGATTATGGATGGTGGGACACAAGGTTTGTACCTTGTTCAACATATCCGCGAAACTGATTACCTCGTTGTGTTTGATGCTGTTGATTATGGCCTTGAGCCTGGGACTATGAAATTGGTCAAAGATGATGAAGTTCCCAAATTTCTTGGCGCCAAGAAAATGAGTTTACATCAAACCGGTTTTCAAGAAGTGCTAGCAACCTCTGAAATGCTTGGTGACTACCCAAAATCCATGCTCCTCATTGGTGTGCAACCAGTGGAACTTGAAGATTATGGCGGGAGTTTGCGCCCCAAGGTCAAAGAGCAAATTGAGCCTGCAATTGAGCACGCAATCAAATATCTTAAGAGCCTTGGTATAGATGTTCACAAGCGCGAAAACCCTCTACCTGATGATGGGATGGTTGGCTGTGAAATTGTCACCTTAGAAGCCTATGAAAAAGAGCGCCCAAGTGAGGGCGATGCCTGCAGAGTTGGTGATGATCGCTTGATCATTTCTGATGCCTGGAATGGCCCTACTTTCACAGATGACGGTATCGCTGAATTTGACCCTCATCAGATGCCGCAAGCAAAACTTCCCAGTGGAAAGACTAGCTAATGTGTATGGGCATTCCAATGAAAATTGTCAGCGTTAGTCCTGGGTATGCTCTTTGCCAAAGACCTGATAATGCAACCGGCACCCTTGTTAGCGTTGATATGAAATTAGTGGGGGAACAACCCCAAGGCACCTGGGTTCTCACTTTTTTAGATGCTGCGCGGGAAATATTGACAGAAGAAAAAGCTACTGAAATTTCCAATGCACTTAAAGCTGTAGAACAAGCTCTCTATGGAGGCAGTGATATTGATCATTTATTTGCTGACCTTGTGAACAGAGAACCCCAGTTACCTGACCACCTTAAAGACCAAGTCAAATCAAATAAAGACTCGCCAAAAGCAAAATAGATTAGTGGAGACCCTTTTATGTTTATACCCCTTGTGAAAATGTTAGTCGATGATCACAAATATCACGTGATCACTGAAGACAACCATGATGAATGGACAGCAGCTCAGGACTATTCAATGTTGTTTTTTGGTGGCGATGGTGAACGCCTTGATGAGACACCGGATGTTGCCGTCGTTGTCCCTATGCTTGAAAAACATTTTAGAGAGAAATTTAAGCCGGCTGTTGTGGCGCGCGAAGCTGAGCGTCCTTTGCAAGTGAAATATCGCTTCAATGCTTTTCCTGCACTTGTATTTTTAAAGGGCGATCGTTACCTCGGCACCATTACACGCATGCAGGACTGGACTGATTATGTGAGCATGGTCGAAGAAATTCTAGAAAAAGAACCAACCGAGCCCCCTTCATTTAAATTGCCTCACGGCTGCGGACCAGATGATAGCACTGAAGCCGTGCATTAGATCATTTGGAATGCCCCTCGATTTCGCTTTTTATGTTTTTAAGCTCTGAGGGTTTTAACTGAACAACGAACTGATAAACGTTTTTGATTAATGGAGATTTATGATGAGTAGTTCTTTCCCCCCAAGCACACCCTCTTTAGGTGGCATAGGCCCAGGTAGCCAACCAATGGAAGAAGATGGCGGAGAACTTGAATATATGGAAATGCCGTCTGAAATGACGACATATGCCATGCCTGACATTCCTGAGCCAGAAAACCTCGTTGGACTTGATGATGCCAAGAGAATCATGTGCGAAATTAAAGCGGCTTTAGACGCTTACAAAGTGGGTGAGAAAACCATTATCATTGACCTTGCAGGACTTGACGATGAGACCCATGCCCCTGTCAACCAGGTACTTGGTGAAGGGGAAGTTTCGGCCCTTGGTGATGGGGGCAGCATACAAGCACAAGAATCTGTATTAGCTGGTGTTTGGCGTGTTCGGACAGGAAATGAAGAAGGCACTGTTATAAAAGATATTGTCGAGATCGCTGATTTCCCTACTTCAGTTTTAGATTACACTTTCGATAAAGCAGCGCCTGCTCCACAACCGGTTCCTGATGTTCTCCCTGAAGGAGTTTTGAATGCCGCACCGCTTGTTGTTGAACTGGAAGATGCTCTGAAAGAATATCAACCTGGCGACCTTGCGCATGTGATTAACCTTACGCTACTTCCACAAACTGACGAAGATATTACTTTTATGGGCAAGCAACTCGGGTTTGGGAACACAACCATACTTTCGCGTGGTTATGGCAATTGCCGTGTATCTTCAACGGCGACAAAAAACGTCTGGTGGGTGCAATTCTTTAATAGCCAAGATGCGATTATCCTAAACACTATTGAAGTAACGAACATTCCGAATGTAACTTGCGCTGCTCAAGAAGATGTTGACGACAGTGCTTATCGCCTTGGGGAAATTATCGAGGTGTATATTGATCATGAGTGAGCCGGATGAATTCTATGCAGGGTCTTATGGAGGCAACAATGACAAGATTGATGCCTCTACAAGATTAGAATGTAAAATTTGCTGGCACATTTATGACCCCAAAGAGGGGGATGATTACTGGCAAATTCCCGCCGGAACTCCTTTTGCCAAATTGCCAGACCACTGGACCTGTCCAAACTGTGATGGAAAACGAGAAGAATTCATGGTTGTGAAGGATTGAGTTTAAACCTCACAATGAAAGATGATATGATGAACCTTGAAGACAGCAAAGACCTCAAAACGGATCAACCTTCTGAAGCCCTTCCCTTGTCAGATGTTGATGAAGCTGAAATTGAGGAACATCATATTGTTTTAACCAAGGATGAAAATAGCGCTCTATTGGAGCGTGTTTTTCAGCGTATTCTTGAGACGTCAATGTCCGATGTTCCTATATGTAATGACCAACTAAAAGTTGAAGCGATTGCATATGGAAATTTTGAAACCGAGTGGCTTGGTGTTTTAGTGACACCGTGGTGCATGAACTTTATGCTTCTCCCTTCAGACGAGACTGAAGGGTGGGATGAGAAAAGAACAGGCTTAAAATTTAATCATATTTTTCCAGCGGGTCGATTTGAATTTATATCCGGGAAAGATGATGAGCTAGGTGTCTATCGTATGTGTTCGTTATTTTCTCCTATGTTTCAATTTGGGGACCATAATTCAGCCATGCAAACTGCTGCTCTTTCTTTGAAAACATTGATGGACGCTGATGAAGGCAACACTATTAGCGAACAAGAAAAAGAGATGAACATGATCTGGCGGGGAGAATATCCTGAAGAGCTAGTAGATACAGATGAAGACCAAGAAAATCTCGATGGTGATGAAAGTTTAGATACTGAGGCTTCATCTACGACTGAGCCAAAAACACCTCGCGAACCCGTTGTACTAAGCCGTAGAGATTTTTTAAGAGGTGGAAATAAAAACGAGACTGCAGCAAAAAGTTTGTCTGCTATTGAGAATGAGCAAAAATCATGAACCCAGAAGGACAAATTGATATCACTTTGACGGTTTTGTCTTCCGGCCAAAAAGAAGTGACTATTCTCAACAACCGTCCTGTGCATGCTGCAAAACTGCTTGTGGGTAAAACGATTGATGAAGCTCTAACTATCATTCCACTCTTATATCATGTTTGTGGAAAAGCTCAGGGTAGTGCTGCCATTAATGCCTTGCAAGCTGCTACAAATACGCGATCAGATGAAACAACCTATCTCTCACGCACAGTCCTCTCTGATGTGGAACTCCTTCGTGAACATTTATTACGTATCTTCCTCGATTGGCCCTGTCTACTTGAAGGGGATGAAGACACACATGATACCTCGCAACAAATGACAGAATTTATGCAGTTTTCATCTCGCTTTGAGGCAGCTCTTTTTCGTTCAGAAAAACCTTTTTCGCTTGAAACAATCGCCGCTCCTGAAAAAGATTTAGCTTTCAAGATTTTGGGAGATTTAGAAGGTTTTCTACAGACACACATTTTTGGCTGCACACCTGATTTATGGCTGAAGGCTAAAGCTCGTGATGTGATTTTTCATTGGATGAGGCAGGAAAAATGCTTATCGGCTCGTAGTTGTGCCGTCATTTTAGAAAAGGGTTGGGCGCAAGAAGGGCAAACAGTTATTCCGTTTCTACCAAAACTAACTGCAGATCAATGTGCGTCACTTCTCTTTCCAAATAATCATTTACAAAGTGATGAATTCATCGCTTCACCAAGTTGGGAGGGGTTACCACATGAAACATCAGCCCTTTCCAGGTACCACCAACACCCCTTATTGAAATTACTTCTGGCTCATTGCGGCACCGGCCTTCTCACTAGGCATGTGTCTAGATTGGTTGAACTTGGGTTGGTCTTCGCACGTATAAAACACATGATTGGTCAACTTGCTTCCCCTTCACTACCTGTTCAAATAAGACGAAACGCCTCGATTTCTACAACTCCTGATTTTGGTGTTGGCATGGTTGACGCTTCGCGGGGTATACTTATTCATGGTGCCTATTTAGAAGGAGAATTAATCAAAGATTATAAAATCCTCGCGCCTACTGAGTGGAATTTTCATCCTGAAGGTGTGCTAGCTAGTGCTCTTTCAAATATTAAGGGCACAGATGAAGCACATATTAAGAAAATCGCAGATTTACTTATTCCTGCGATTGACCCTTGCACGAAAACTTCTTTGGAGGTGACTTATGCATAGTCTGCATCGACGGGAGCTTTGTTATGCATGAAATGTCTTTATGTGAGGGGATTTTGCAAATTCTTGAAAGCGAAAGCGCTAGACAGAACTTTACGAAAGTGAAAAAGGTCGCTCTTCAAATAGGGCCTCTTTCAGGTGTTGAAGTTGATGCGCTTAAATTTAGTTTTGATGTTGTTATGAAAGGGTCTTTGGCAGAAGACTCTGAACTTATAATTATAGATATGCCGGCAACTGCCTGGTGCATGCAATGCGCTGAAACTGTGACCATAAAGCAAAGGTATGATGACTGCCCGGTTTGTGGTTCTGCTCAAATTCAGGTGACAGCTGGCGAAGAATTATCGATTAAAGAATTGGAGGTCGACTAATGTGTACCGTATGTGGCTGCAGCAGTGGCAATGTTAAAATTGAGGGTCAGACCAAAGATCACACACATGATCATTCTCATGACCATTCCCACGATCACTCACATGATCATCATGACCATAGTCATCACGACCATGACCATAGCCATGATCATTCTCATGATCACACTCACCACCATGACCATAGTGACGAACATACGCACGACTATGGACAAGGCCCAGCCCATGCCCATGCTCCGGGCTTAAGCCAAGCCCGCATGGTGCAAATCGAGCAAAACATTCTTTCTAAAAATGATGAATATGCCTCAACGAACCGCGCCTTCTTTAACGAGCGCGGCATCCTGGCTTTAAACTTAGTCTCCAGCCCAGGCTCTGGCAAAACGACAACGCTTTGCCGCACTATCACAGAGCTGCAAGACAAGCATGTTTGCTCTGTTATTGAAGGAGATCAGCAAACAGCAAATGATGCCGATCGCATTCGTGAAACGGGAGCCAAAGCCATTCAAGTGAATACCGGCAAAGGGTGTCACCTTGACGGGCATATGGTTGGCCATGCGCTTGGCAGCCTCAACCCTCAAGAGGGAAGTTTTGTATTTATTGAGAATGTTGGTAACCTAGTTTGCCCAGCAAGTTTTGATCTTGGGGAAGCGCATAAAATTGTGATCCTCTCGGTTACCGAGGGTGAAGATAAACCCTTGAAGTATCCTGACATGTTCCATGCTGCTGATTTAATGCTTTTAAACAAAGTCGATCTCCTGCCTCATATCGAGTTTGATGTCGAAAAAACAATTGAGAATGCTCGCCGTGTTAACCCGGGCATTAAGGTTTTGCAGATATCATCTACAACCGGCGAAGGTTATGGCGATTGGATTAACTGGCTTGAGGCTACATTAGCACTTGCGACCACAGGGCATAGCTTCAAAGATACTGCTGAGAAACAATCTGATGTAGAGATGAGCGCGGTTGCTGAATAGAGCTTTTAGAAGTGACGCTGCTTTAGGAGAAGAAATATGGATGTAGACCAACCTTCCATACTTGTCATAGATGATGAAGCGCGCAGTGTAGAAGCATTGGAGCGCATCCTTGAAGAGGATTTTGATGTTAAAACAGCAACGTCGATTGCTGAAGCAGAGAAAGTTCTTGAAACGGAATATGTGCAAATTATTCTATGTGACCAGTGCATGCCGGATATGACTGGTGTTGAATTTTTGAAGATCGCGCGCACGAAATGGCCTGACTTAGTGCGCATCATCATTTCTGGTTATACAGAAGCTGAGGACATTATTCGCGGTGTCAATGAAGCTGGGATTTATCAATATGTCACTAAGCCGTGGCAACCGGAATCATTACTGCTTACTCTGAAAAACGCAGCCGGACTTTATGACTTACAGCGTAATAATGAACTACTTGCTATTGAGTTGAAGATGTCATCTGACAGAGCTGAAAGTGTGATGCACACAAGGCGCAAGGAGCTTAAGGAAAGCTACTCTTATGATGACGGGATCATCCGCTCTGATAGTAGCCCAATGAATGAGATTTGTTCCAAGTTAGCGCAATTGGCTCCTTACGATGTTTTTGTTCTTATTACTGGCGAATCTGGTACAGGCAAAGAATTGGCGGCGCGGTCACTGCATTATAATAGCCTGCGGTGGAATAAGCCTTTTGTTGTTGAAAATTGCGGGGCTCTTCCTGACGAACTTTTAGAGAGTGAGATGTTTGGTCATAAGCGCGGTGCCTTTACCGGAGCTGTTGAAGACCATGTGGGTCTTTTTGAGCGGGCGAATGGCGGTACTATTTTCCTCGATGAAATTGGTGAAGTTTCCCCTGCTTTTCAGGTGAAACTTTTGCGAGTTTTACAGGAAGGAGAAATTCGCCCGGTTGGCTCAAGCAAAACGCGAAAGGTTGATCTTCGTGTGATAGCAGCTACCAACAAAGATTTGGAAAATGAAGTTCGTTTGGGTAATTTCAGGCAAGATTTATATTATCGCTTAGCTGGCGTGACTATTCTTTTACCCCCTCTGCGCGATCGTAAAGAGGATGTTCTACCTATTGCCAAGATTTTATTCGACCGAGCGAGGTCTAGTTTACAAAAGAATGTCGGCGAATTTACAGCTGAGACTATTGATTGCCTCACAAAATACCACTGGCCTGGTAATGTTCGGGAACTTATGAACGAAATTCAGCACATGGTGGTGATGGCACCTGAAAAGCAAGATTTAACGGCTGATTTATTAAGCCCGCGCATTTTAAGAGCGGCACCACCTGATGATGATGGCGTTTTAGAGGCCTTTGCCAGCCTTGATGGCACATTAAAAGACCGTATTGAGGCCCTTGAAGCTCGTATTATTAAAGAGACACTTATTCGTCATAAGTGGAATAAAAGTCAGGCGGCTCGTGAACTTGGGCTCTCGCGTGTTGGCCTTCGATCAAAATTAGAAAGATATAGTCTTGATAAGATCGAAAGTTTTACGCATTCTGAAAGGAAAGCGAAACAGGATGTATAGGTAAATCTATGGGCTCAGCCGAACAAGATGATCATGCTAAAAATGACGGCTTAATCAATATTGCAGGGGTTGGGGACCATATTGCTTTATCTGGTAATAATGAAGAGGCATGGATTGATGTTATCCAAAAAATGGATGAGGTCTATGCTGATCATGTACGCTATCAATTAGAATTAGAGCAAAAAAACGCTGAACTTGAAGATGCGCAAGCCTTTATCGGTAGTGTTTTATCATCCATGACTGATGTGCTGATTGTGTGTGACACGCGAGGCAAAATTCAACAAGCGAATGACGCTTATCAAAAACTATCTGATAGTCATGACCAAGAGTTACGCGGCAAGAACCTTCAAGATATTTTCGCACCTTGCTCAACTCAGTGTGTTTCAAACCTTACCCAACAACTTCGCGACCAAGAAAGAATAGAAGATAAAGAGCTTTTTCTTCTTGATGGGGAGGGGAATGAAAGCCTCTTTTCTATGAATTGCTCGGCTCGTTATGACCACGAGGGGCGATTTGTTGGTATTGTGCTCATTGGTCGCCATTTAGGCGAACTGCGCCGCGCTTATAAAGATCTTGATCAGGCACATCAAAAATTACGCAACACCCAACAGCAATTGGTGTTTGCTGAAAAGATGACTGCTCTTGGACGTCTTGTTGCCGGGGTTGCCCATGAGCTGAATAACCCGATTAGTTTTGTTTTCGGCAACATGCATGCCCTGCGCCGTTATGGCGAGCGGATTACAAAGTATCTCAAGGCCATTGATAGCGGGACGGATACTGTTGAGCTTGTCCAAATGAGACAAGACCTGAAGATTGATCGCATTGTGACAGATATTAACCCACTTGTGGATGGTACCCTTGAAGGGGCTGAGCGGGTGAGTGAAATTGTGCAGGAATTGCGCCGCTTTTCTTCTGTGCAAAAAGAAACGCAAGAGCCTTTTAATATCGTTCGTGTGATTAAAACGGCTGGGCACTGGGTTTCTAAGTCTGTTACCAGCAAACATCAATTCATCTACGATATGCCTGAGCGGCTAGAACTCATCTCTCGGCGTGGACCTGTTCATCAGATTATGGTCAACCTATTACAAAACGCATTAGATGTTGTTGATGGCCAGATCGACGCTCAAATCACTATTCGTTCTGAAGAAACAGAGAGCGACATATCCATTCATGTGATTGACAATGGCCCGGGCATTTTGGACACTGCCATTGATCAAATTTTCGAACCGTTTTTCACAACGAAACCTCTTGGCCAGGGCACAGGCCTTGGTCTTTACATTAGCTATGGATTGGCGGAAGAACTTGGCGGCAAACTCACAGCTTGCAACCACACTGGTGGTGGTGCAGAGTTTATTTTATCCTTACCAAAGCAGAGTGCGTAAATGAACAAACCAGTTAGCAAAGCTGAGATTGAAAAACTCTCCCCAAAAGCGGAAAAGCAAACCCTTCTATGGTTGCAATCTGGTGGTTGTGGCGGGTGTTCACTTTCGCTTCTTTGTGCTGAGGGACCAGACTTAATCACCGGTTTTGAAGCTGCTGGCATTGAGGTTTTATGGCACCCCTCTTTAAGTTTGGAAACGGGCTCTGAATTTACAAATATTCTCAATCGAATCTTATCAGGTGAGCAACGGCTTGATATTCTCTGTCTTGAGGGATCTGCTATGTGCGGGCCAAATGGCACAGGTAAATTTCATATGATGGCAGGCACTGGCCGCCCAATGGTTGACTGGATTAAAGATCTCTCATCGCATGCGAAGCATGTGGTTGCTGTTGGTTCTTGCGCAGCTTTTGGTGGCATTACAGCGGCTGGTGACAATGAAGTTGAAGCGGTTGGCCTTTCTTATGATGGCAAAGAACCTGGCGGATTACTCGGTTCTGAATTTCGCTCTCAATCCGGCTTACCTGTTGTGAACATTGCTGGGTGCCCGACCCATCCGAACTGGGTGCTTGAGACATTGATGTCACTTGCTTTTAACTCTTTTACTGAGGCACAAATGGATGACCTTGAGCGCCCTCGTTCTTATACGGACCATCTTGTTCACCATGGCTGCCCTAGAAATGAATTTTATGAATTCAAAGCCAGCGCCGAGCAACCATCCGACCTTGGCTGCATGATGGAGCATATGGGATGCCTCGGGACACAAGCGCGGGCTGATTGTAACACACGGCTGTGGAATGGCGATGGTTCTTGCTTACGGGGCGGCTATGCGTGCATCAATTGCACGGCGCCAAAATTTGAAGAACCCGGGCACCCTTTCATGGAGACACCGAAAATCGCTGGTATTCCGATTGGTTTGCCGACCGATATGCCAAAGGCATGGTTTGTGGCTCTTGCCTCTTTGTCTAAGGCGGCAACACCTTATAGACTGCGCGAAAATGCGACGGCAGATCATATTAAAGTGCCGCCATCTGGAGGGGGTAAAAAGAAATGAGCCGCAAGATAATTGGCCCCTTTAACCGGGTAGAGGGCGACCTTGAAGTTCAACTTGAATTTGATGGTGACACGGTTAAAGACGCTTGGGTCGTCTCTCCTTTGTATCGCGGGTTTGAGCGCATTCTTGTTGGGAAAGCGCCTGAAGATGCTCTTGTTTACACGCCGCGAATTTGTGGTATTTGTTGGGTAGCGCAATCTGTTGCTGGGGCCAAAGCTTTGCTGATGGCAAAGTGTTTGACGATGCCTGATAATGGGCAGCTCTCTCATAACCTTGTGCTGGCAGCAGAGAATATTGCTGATC
>CAXIDO010000014.1:0-13689 GCA_964022745.1 uncultured Methyloligella sp.
AGAAAAACCAATACAACCAATTATACCTGGATAGCCAGTTGAATAAAACACACCTTCTCATTAACTCGATTGGGGTATTTTTTCGCTCTTTATTATCTTGTTAGGTTTTGTTTGCGCGCCCCCTGCAGATGAAGCTGACATAAAAAGCCTGGCGTGATGTCTCCCAATCTAACGCCAGGCTTTTGTTCGTTAATTATGCGGGCTGATATGGCAATGAAGAATGATGTAAGACAATGCGTAAAACACCCTCTTCATCTTTTTTATAGCCCCAGCTTTTGTCAGCCTTGGTTACGGCACCATCTTTATCCGTGAATGAAACTGAGCCCATCCACATGGCAACATCGCCTTCTATGAAACTTGCGGATGTTTCGAATGCAACCGAGCGCCACCCTCTCAAACCAAAGCCAGTATCATCTGGGTATTTATCATTGTGAGCTACAAAATAAGATAATGCACCTTCACGGGTCGGGCGGAAAGTTTTCTCTCCTCCTGAGAGTGTTGGTTTGAAAAGTACGGGCCCCAAATTATAACCATAGGCTGCGTCTAACGCACCATTTGCTAATTCAGTTGCAGCTTCAATACCGTTATCTTCATAGGCTTTGGAGATAGCAATTAGAGCATCAGCCCAAATATTACGTGCATCAGCCAGTTCTTGTTCTGTAATTGCATTACTCATTTTTATTCTCCTTAAGTGGCGCATTTAAAATGCGAAGAATTGATGGATTTGGCCTGATAGACAAATTTCTAATGACCAAGTTTCGTAGATTTTTTCCAGCTGGCCGGACGGTATTTTGCAAACCGGAGAGAGTCAAGATCTATTGATTTCAAAATTTTTGATAGTGATATGTTTTTGAAGCATGAGTTGGTATTTGAGCTGAGGAAAATAATTTCATAAAAAAGCCTGGCTTGATTGCTTGCAATCTAACGCCAGGCTTTTGTTTGTTTATTTTTCTCTTACCTATACGTAAGAGTTTAGCCACTCTTCCAGTGAGCTTTTAGGTAGAGCGCCTGTTCTTGTGTCAGCTAGCTCACCATTTTTGAAAACCATAAGAGTTGGTACAGCACGCACGCCATATTTGGCTGATGTGTTTGGGCCGTCATCCAGGTTTACTTTTACGATCTTTGCTTTGCCTGACATTTCCGAAGCAACTTCATCAAGTGCTGGTGCCATTGCTTTACATGGTCCGCACCAATCTGCCCAGAAATCAACCAATACAGGCTCGTTAGAATTTAGAACTTCGGCTTCGAACGTTTCATCTGAAACAGTGATAGTTGCCATCTTTTTCTTCCTTTGCGTATTTCAGCTTTTTGTGTTTCAGATCAATGGGGCTTCTGTGAGTGGAGTTCTCTATCTGTTTAGGGCTCACCCACTTTATAGCGTTTCCTGATCTTTTAATCTTGTTAGCTAGAAAATAGGAACGATTGGAATACAGTCAAGTCCTCTGATATTTCTAGCGTTCTCTTTTCAGCTATTCTTTATTCAATATTGCCTCATATTTATCCAGCATTTCATCCGGAATTTCCATCAAATAAGGCCCATCTGTCCACAGGAGAGCGGATTTGAGCTTATGATGGGGATAAATCTCACGCAAAGCAATACGATAGGCGGCGAGTTGGGCTTGATAGGCTTCAGCGACATCCTCGAGTTTTCTTGGGCTTGGTCTGTTTGATTTGTAGTCAATTATCAAAATTTCGCTCTCCCGCACGACCAATCTATCAATTTGACCTTTCAGCAGGATTGGTGTTGCTCCCGTTTTTTTAGGGGTTATCCTTGCGATTAGGGATACCTCAGCTTTCGAGCCTGGGCCAAACAAGTCTTTGTAATCAGGATTATTTATGATGGCTAAAGTTTCATTTATAATGGAAGCTTGATGTTGTTCTCTTAAATCTCGCCCGTGATGTTTTGCAAGAGTTTCAGCAGCTTTCAAACGATCAGCTTCAGGTACGTCAGGGAGACACTCCAAGAGTTTGTGAACCAAACGTCCTCTGATGAAGCGGCCATCATCGCCCATCTTCTTGGGGCTAATCAGTGCCGGCTCGACGGGAAGTTTATCTTCATCATCTTCTGGAGTTTCATACGGGATCACACTAGATGGTGCGACGGGTATGGTACGCACTGGCTCAGAGAGAGCTTTCGTTTTTGCCCACTCTGGTAAGGGTAGTGTTTCTTTTTCCGTGCCTGATGGCTGTTCTATTTCTGTCGGTTTTGATTGTTCACCTGTGTGGAACTGGCGAACAATAGTGCCATCTTCTCTTATTACTTCTTTGAGGTGAGCTTCTAAACCATCATCAATGAGGTTATACCAGCAATCCTTCGAGCGGCCTCTTGTGCCTTCAAAACCGCAGACATAAAGACGGTCTCTTGCCCTTGTCATGGCCACATAAAGCAGGCGCATTTGCTCGCTTTTTGCGTCTTCTGATATGGCAGCTCGCGCTTCTTTAATCGGAGCGAGATGGCTCTTATTGGGTAACGACCAGAGTGTGGTTGATACCAGGTTTTTATTTTTCGGACTCTCTGGCAAGTCCGGTTGTTTGATTTTTAACAAGCTCTCTGATTGGCTTGCTGATTTACTTGAGCACGTATCAGGAAGAAAAACAATATCAGCTTCCAGGCCCTTTGCACCATGGACTGTCATGACGCGCACTTCATTGCGGCCCTTTTCCATATCGCGTTTCACTTCTGCGCCTGAGCGGCGCAACCATGAGAGAAACCCTTGTAGAGATGGTGGCTCTAGCTCATCATATTGAAGTGAGAGGTTGATGAATTCATCTAACGCGTCACCGGCTACAGCACCCAAACGAGCGATGAATTTTTTACGTAGGCCCTCTCCTTCTAGAAGATTTGCAAAAAATTCAAAGGGTGGGAGAATGTCTGCTCTTGAGAGCCAGAGGGACAGCTGGCTGGCGACTTCATTATATTTTTCTTCTCGTTTCGCAAAGTAGCGCAAGCTTTGCCACAGAGACCCTTTGCGTTCATGAGAAAGTTGAAACAGGTCATCATCATCCAGATTAAAAATCGGACTTTTGAGAAGGTTCGCCAGGGCGAGATCATCTTCAGGAAGCAGTAGAAAGTCTCCTAAAGCAAGCATATCCATGACGGCTAATTGCTCCGTGATGACGATGCGATCTGCGCCAGCTACCGGAATATTGTTTGCCTTTAATGCTCTGATAATCATCGGCGCGAAGGGGGCGCGTTTGCGCACAAGGATCAGAATATCTCCAGCTTCAATGGGACGGCCTTTTGATGCTAAGACTTCACCTGTGTCGAGCCATTCTCTGATTTGTTTGGCGATTTTTTCTGCGCATCTTCCACTGGCATTATGCGCTTCGCCTTCTTCAAGCGGATTGAACGCTTCGGATTTTTCTATTTTTTCATCTTTTTCCGTATCCCAAACTTCAACTAAACCCGTTTCTAGCTGACGGTTGGAATAGTGCGTGATTTCCGCCCCTGACATTGTGAGGCAATCCCTTAAGTGAGGTTTTTGAAAAACTAGATCAACCGAATTTAAAACCGCACTGGTCGAACGAAATGAAAGGTTGAGCGGAATGGTTTTAAAATTCTTATTGGCGCGCTCTGCACTTTTTGTAAAATGCTCTCCCATTTCGCTGAACTGTTTTGGCTCAGCGCCCTGAAAACCATAGATCGATTGTTTTTCATCTCCCACAGCAAAGATTGTGCGCTCTTCAATCTGGCGGTCAAACATTTGCTGATCGTCACTGCCTTTATCCCTTTTTATAACAGCATCTCTTGCGCCTTCACTAAAGAAGAACTCTTCGGTGAGACTTGTGATCACTTGCCATTGTTCGGGGCTTGTGTCTTGAGCTTCATCAACCAAGATATGATCAAGACCTTGATCGAGTTTATATAATACCCACGCTGTGTTTTGGCGTGAGCTCAAGAGTTCTGCTGTTTTTTCAATCAGATCTTGATAATCCAACGCGGCTCGAATGCGTTTTTGTTGCTCATAAAGGGTGATGATTTTATCTGCCAAAATAAGCAAAGATTTTGTGGCATCTGCCACCATTAGGCTTTCATGGGCAATGAAGGCTTCATAGTAACTTCCCTGCGCCCTATAAAGCTGACTGGCAAGAGCTGGGTAATTTTCCTTGATGGCTTTGGTGAGCAATGTCTTTTCGGAACGAGGTTCATTTTTATCTGTTAAAAATGCTTTTTGTAGCGTTCTAATTCTATGTTCAGGCGATTTTGTTTGCAGAGCTTCATCAAGTTTTTGAGCAAGACCTTGATCCCTCTTGCTGCCTTCATCATTCAATATAGGCACCAAAGACTTGATGAGTTCATCCTCGACACTGGTTGCCATTTTCTCTTGCCAATGGGGTAAAGATTGGTTTTCAGGCAATTGCAGCAATATCACGAGAGACTCTATTAATGCATTGGTGTCTGGTGCGATCAGCGGACCCCAGATAGACTTTTGTCTCAAGGCGTTTAAAACTAAATTTTCAAACTGGCTGTCATTTGAAAAACTAATGACTTTGCCAAGTGCTAAGCTCTCTTCACTTTGTGGATTTTTCAAAGCTTTTGTGAGCACTTGATCCATAGCGTGTTTTAAGATGTCACTGGCGACCGTTTCATCGAGCACTTTAAAGTGCGGTGGCACTTCAGCTTCTAGCGGGAAGCGCTGCAACAGCTTTTCGCAAAAACTATGGATGGTTTGCACCTTCATACCACCAGGTGTTTCTATTGATTTTGCAAACAGGCGGCGGGCGAGTTCTATCTCTTGGGTTGAGGGTTCACATCCTAGAACTTTAGCCAGACTTTCGTTATTTTCTTGATCGAGCAACTCTTTAGTTGGCATGGTGACCCACTTGGCCAATGTCTCAAAGAGCCGGTTTTCCATTTCAGCTGCTGCGGCTTTTGTGAAGGTCAGGCATAAAATTTTATGAGGCTCATTGCCGCGTAGTAAGAGACGAAGAACGCGGTTGACGAGGATGTATGTTTTACCAGTGCCTGCATTGGCCGAGACGAAAGCTGACGTTTTTGGGTCAGCGGCGTTTGCTTGACTTTTAGTTGTTTGCTCATAAATTTTAGTGAGGTCAACAATTGGCTCAACAGAATGCTTGTTCATCACTTATCCTCACTCTCATCTTCGGCACCCCATTCTTGCACGCGGGCCAGGTGAGCGTAATCATCATATTCATATTGGCCTTTAAAATCATGACGGCGCAGAGCTTTATAAGGCGTCTCGACTTTATCAAATTTGGCAACCAAGTTTTCTAGCTGTTTGAGAGATTGCTCTATAAGCTCGCCCATCTGATCCCCATCGATTGTGGTCTCTATGCCAGCTGGGCTTCCGCCTTTTGCGGCAATGTAAGAAAGGGCTGTGACTTCACCTTTATTTAGCCCCTTGAAACCGGCTTCTTGTTGAATGGCAGCTTCTAGTGGCAATTGCGGGCTGAACAATGCTTTGACTTTTGCCGGGCTCGGCACTGTTCCTGTTTTGTAGTCATAAATATGAAAGCTGCCATTTTTTGCTTCATCGATGCGATCAGCTCGTGCTGTCAGATAGAAAGGACCAGCCGGGGCTTTGACTTCTAAGCGCCCGTTTAATTCTGTATGGCATTGCTTTAACTCGTCACGTCTTGCTGGTTCTGTTTCTGCGAACCATTTG
The DNA here is from genome assembly GCA_964022745.1 of uncultured Methyloligella sp. GTDB lineage: Bacteria > Pseudomonadota > Alphaproteobacteria > Rhizobiales > HXMU1428-3 > HXMU1428-3. The sequence goes on from CAXIDO010000014.1 coordinate 5,628, forward strand.
GTAAAACGCTCGAACCTTGGCTGCCAGAAGGTGCCGATTTGTGGGTGATTAGCGATTTCTTTCATTAGCTCGGCTGAAATTTCTGCCAACTCTTGCTCGCTGTTTTGTGGCAATGATTTTGGATAGCGCTCAGTGAAAATTTGCATGGCTTTGTGAATGATTTGACCGCGCATAGCTGCATTTGGCGGGGCGCCTAAAGGGTCCAAAGGCGCGAGCTTTAAAATTGACCTCGCAAAGATGCTATAAGGGTTGGCGATCCAATCTTCAATGCGGGTAACACTTAGTTGACGCGGCCGCGCTTTCACAGGAGGTTTCGGTGCTGGGCTTTTAATTTTGGGCGCTGGTTCGACTTTATCTCTCAGAGCTGCCCATTGATCAAATGGCTCATCTGTTTTAGGTTCTAACAATTCACTTGCTTCTAGCCCATCTAACAGCGCAGACATGCGCATGATCCATCTCGACGGCACTGTCTGGACGCCATCTGTTTTAGAGGCTCTTGTTAGATATACTTCTTTGGCGCAAAGAAGGGAGGCAAAGTCGTGAGCGCCATAGCCAATATGTTGTTCTGGTGCTGGCAAACCTAACTCTTGGCACATAGGGCGAGATAGCCATGGGTTTGCGTTAGCTGTGTTTGGCCAGGTGCCTTCATTAAGTCCGCCTAAGATGACCACATCTGTTTGTTGCAAACGTGCTTCAAAAGGCCCCCAAATAAAAATTCTAGGATGAACTGGTGTGAGTGGACGAACTGTTTCTCCAGCGATCAAGCTTCGATAAAACTCAGGGTAATCTCTTGCCTTAAGACTAGGCGAGACATTTTTAATCGAGATGATTTCAGCACATAATTTGGCTAACTGTTCACCAGCGGCGCCAACCCATAATTGACTGCCAATTTCCTGCTCTTGTACTTGATCTGTTTTTTGGTCTTGCTCTTCTTCCGAAGCTTGAATTGCTTCAGAACTTTCTCGCTCTTCAAAACTCTCGGCTAAATGTTCGGCCGTATAGATGTGGGCATCTAAAAAACTTCGGAGGTTATAATCTTTTTTCGATTTAAAAAGTTCTGCTAATGGTGCAAACGCTTTATCTAAACGCTCTAACAATTGCTCAGCTAGCGCCCACTCTTCTTCCTTTAAGCGTTTGATTGCTGGATGCAGATGAACATCTGCTTGCTTGCCATTTTCCTCATCACTGTCTCCTGCGCAGCACTGAGTTTTGATGGTCTCAAAAGTTTGTCTCAAACCTTCCAGGCCTCGTCCCATCCAGGGTTGTCTAAGAGCTGAAATTTCAAGCGCTCTCGCTGCCAAGCGGCTGTCACCACGTTCAAAGCCAAGGCGTGTAAGGGGATGCTTTAACAATGCCAGGAGAAAGGCTGGTTCAAATCCTGAGTTTTGGCATTGAATGATACTGTCAAAAAATGCGCCCGGCATTGTTTTCGCTAGTGGGCGACCACCTGAATCGTCGACCTTAATGCCCCATTCTTCCAAACGAACAGCTACCCGTCTTGCTAGCAGTCTATCTGGTGTCACGAGCGCGGCTGTTTGATTTTTACTCTCAGCTGTTCGGCGCAAAATAAGAGAGACCATCTCGGCTTCTTCTTGTGCATCACGAGCAAGATTGAGAGAGATGTTCTCAAAGCCAGCTTTCAAACTCTCTTTTTCTTCGGGTGCCGTTTCATACTGTTTTATATAATCTTGCCATTGCTCTGTTGAGCTGGAGGGGCGAAGAGCTTCACTTATAAATCTTGTCAGAGCCGCTTCACTTGAAGACGCCTCAGTTCCTTCAACCGCTTTGACGTTTGACCTTGGCTCTCCGATATCGGCACATAATTTGGATAACCCAAATTGAGGGTGTTCAGGATGATACGGCACTAGGTTTTTAAAAGCCAGATCATCTAAATCCTGATCAAGACTAGGGAGGACGATTAAACCATTTTCCAAGTTCGCCACTGCTTTCATTAATCTGGCGGCTGCAGGAACACTACCCGTTGAGCCAGCGATGATGATTGGGTTTTCTGGCTTTGTTTGCTCTAAGCGCTCAGTTTCTTTATTCAGCATAATATTGCGTCTTGAGGCTTGGCTAAGTTGGTCGGTGGCTTTTAAATAACCTGGCCAGACTTTAGTGATGATGGTTAGGAAATCCAGTGTATGTTGCCAATGTTCTGAGAACTGGTCTGGCACCAGGTTTTCCAAGTTTGAAAGATCGACCTCTTCGGTTTCAGCATTATCGATAAGCTTTGCGAGCTCATGAGCCATGAGTGAAGCTTGGGCTGGTTTGATTTGACCTTCCACTTGTTCTTTAACCAGGTGAGGTTCTGGGGCTAGTTCAGGGTTTTTCCGCCAGCTTAGAATGGCTTGCGTTAAAATAAGGTGCCGCTCGAGACTGGAGACGGCCGGCTTCATATCTATTAGGCTTTGGTCCGGGCCTTTGCCTGTAAAACCACTGCTTAGCGATTCATAGATCAAGCCTTCATCATCATCTCCATCTCCTAATGGCCGGATGGTTGGTAGAATAATGGCTTTGCTGTTTGACAATCTTAGAAAAGCTTCACCACAAACTCTACAGGCGCGCCGAGTTGGGAGCAAAAGGGTGATATTGGCTAACTCTTCAATTTTTGGCGCTTGTCCTTTTTGAAAAGGGAGTGACCCTTCTAAAATGGCCGACACAAGACTATCTAAAAACGGTGCTGTTGAAGGAATATGGACAATATTTGTCATTCTAAATGCGACCCTTTTTTGAATGTGCCCTCAGATGGCTTTTTTGTACTTCAGATGCACACCAAGCATCCGCGCTATAATGTTGGTTCAGCTTGGCGAATGCAATCCTCGGCTTCACTTAAGGCTTCAGTTGTCCCCACATGCATCCAAATGCCCTGATGTTTGATGCCATAGACACGGTTTTTGGCGATTGAAACGTCCCAGAGTTTATTCAATGAAAAAGAACCCTCTGGGCTTTTCTCAAAAAGGTTTTTAGTCGCGATACTTGCGCCAATGAACACATGATCTGACGTTACATCACTTGGTTTTCGGCTGATTAATCCTTCATTGCTTAAAAGGAAATCTCCATTACCATCATAGCCAAGGGATGTGTTTTTATTGGCAAGGCAAAGTAGATTGTCCATTTTTTGTGGGTCAAATTTTTTGATCAATTCAGCCAAATTATTATGTCCATTTTCAACCCAGACTGAATCTGAATTGTGAATGAAAAACGGCTCATCACCAAAGTGAGGTAACGCTTTATAAACACCGCCACCGGTATCCAGCAGCTCATTTCTTTCATCTGAGATGATGAGCTCAACATCATTTCTTTGGCGCAAGTGAGTTACTAGGACGTCAGCTAAATAATGGACATTGACGACAATTTTTTTCACACCGACTGAGGCCAAGCGATCAATGACATGATCAATCAGTGGTTTACCTGCGAGTTGTACCATTGGTTTGGGAATTGTATCCGTCAGCGGGCGCATGCGCGAACCAAAGCCTGCCCCTAGAATAAATGCTTGATCAACCATGTCCCTCATCTCTTTTTAGTGCTCCTTCAGGTTGCCCACTAGCAACCGTCGCGTTAGTGCTCCTTCAGGTTGCCCACTAGCAACCGTCGCGTAGTGCTCCTTCAGGTTGATGTTTTTTTGTGCTTCAGATGCCCACATAGCATCCGCACAAACAACCGTAACGACATCTGCATAACTGTCCTTCAAATACCATTTTTGAATGGCTTTAGGTTATCTACTAGTTGCCAACCTAGCACCCGCAAAATTAACCGATCATACTGAGATCTTCTTCAGATTTGATGCGTAACTCTTCAGGAAAATTTGTTTCGTACCAGTTGAATATGTCAATCAGATGTGGGTGTTTTAAATTGCGCTCTAGATAATCCCAGATGCGTGGGATGTGAGCCAGATAATGTTTTTTGCCATCTCTTACAGCTAGTCTCACGAAAATTCCGAGCAATTTACTGGCGCGTTGTGCCCCGAGAATGGCGTAGGCCTGCAAAAAATCGTCCTTGTCAAATGATGGGTCTAACTGCGCAGCTTGTTTAAGATACCGGGACAAAAGGTGCTGCTCGACTGCTTCAGGTACTGTTATGCGTGCATCCTGACAAAGAGAGACAACATCATAAGCAGCGTGACCAATGACTGCATCTTGAAAATCGATAATGCCAAGAGACTTTACTCCACTTTGATTGGGCAGATGCATCAAGTTCGGAGAGTGGAAATCCCTCAATACCCAGTGTTGGTTATTCGGCCTTAAATCATTGAAGAGCTTTACCCAGAGATTTTGATAATCTTGGCTCTCGGCGCTAGAGATTTTAGTGTTTTTTAGCTTTGGCCAATACCAATCTATGACCAGCTCTGCTTCTATAGACAAAGCCTCATTTGAATAGTGTGGAAGCTCATAAACGCTTTCACCAACTTGTATTGGCTTTGGTTTGTGACTGCGTAGTTCGCATAAAATATCTATCGCAGTTTCATATAACTTTTTCTGATCAGCATTTTGCTCCGTGATCATATGATACAGCTGGTTGTCACCGAGATCATTGATCAGTAGCAAACCGTCTTCGATATTAAATTTATGAACCTTTGGCGCCGATAGCCCTGCTTCAATGAGCGCATTGGAGACAGCGACAAAGCTTGTCATATCTTCGGCTAAATGAGCGATTTGGCTATAGGGTTTTCCATCTCTGATTGGAGGGCCATCTGGTTGTGGCGGGGCGTTCATCAAGAGTGCATCATCTGCCGCTTCTTTCAAACGAATGTAAGACCTGGAGGATGCGTCTCCTTGTAAAAATTGCCACTGGGCTTGTCGCCATTCGGTTGTTTCAAGGAAGCTACCTATTTTAAAAAAACGCTCGCATTTTTCTTTTTGTTTTCCGAACCCGGTTATTTTTATAAGGCGATAATCTTCTCTTTCCTCATCAGTCATAGATTCTTCTAAAGAGATTTCAAAACGATCATTTATCTTATGATTTGGGCCCAGCTGCTCGGGCCACTCAATGAGTGTTATGTGATTTTCCAACTCATCATAGAGGCCTAGCTCTTCGACCTCACTGCTATCTGAAAGACGATAAAGGTCGTAATGAGAGATTTCAGCTCGAGGAGTTTTATACGGAATGAGGATAGGAAAAGTTGGGCTTTGCACTTCAAGCTCCGGCGAGTTTACAATGGCTCTTATAAGTGCGCGAGCAAAAGTTGATTTACCAGCTCCCAGATCACCTTTTAGAAACAGGGTGTCTCCTTGACTTAAAATGCAAGATAATTTCTCGGCAATGAATTCTAATGCAGCTCTATCCACTTTGTATTGGTTCGCTGAAATTTCTTTGAATTGTTTCACGCATTACTCCAAAAAAAAATTATGCACTCAGAGGAGTTATGCGGCATTACTCTTCTTTTCGTCAAGAGCGCTATTTTCATCTTCAATAGCTCTTTTATCACTTCCTGTTCCTGTTTGTTTAATCGGAAGTGATATTGTAATAGTTGTTCCCATACCTTCATGTGAATTTAAATTAACAGTACCGTTATGAGCTTCAACCAAGTTTTTAACGATTGAAAGTCCAAGTCCAGCTCCTCGATGGTTTGAACCACGAGACTTACTCTCGAAACGATCAAACACGGAGCTTTGCTCCGCTTCTGGTATGCCACACCCACTGTCGATCACGGCGATTTCAATCTGGTCTTTACGTTTTTTCGCAGAGACACTGACCTTAGCACCTTCATCAGAGAAACCAACAGCGTTGCTTAGCAAGTTGAACAACACCTGGCTGATGCGTTTGCTATCAACATCAAAGTCTCCAATATTTTTAGGTAGGTCAATTTGCAGATCTACCTCTTCCCTATCATATTGTTTTTGCAAGCGTTCAGTTGCACTATCAATTACGTCTTTCACTTTCACAGTTTCAACATTCAAATCAAGACCACCAGCATCAATGGTTGCCAAGTCCAGTATATCGTCAACAATGGCAAGCAAGCTATCTGATGAATTGCGAATATCATTTAAATATTCGCTTTGTTTTTCATTTAGATCGCCGCTGGTTTTGGCGCTCATTAGTTCGCTAAATCCAATGATATTCGTAAGAGGTGATCTTAATTCATATGATACATGCGAAATAAAGGTGTTTTTAAGGTTGTCGGCTGCGACCAGTGCTTCGTTGCGTTCACGAAGAACGCGCTCCATGCGGCGATGAACTGTGACGTCGCTATATGTTAGCAATGTTGCTCCGTCTGGCAATGGTGAAGACGTATATTCAATAATCTTACCATCTGGCCTCGTCAGCTCGGCCGTTTGCCTGTCACGGCGATCGCTAATTGAGGTCACCGCGCTATGAACATCATCCCAGGATGCATCATCTAGTAACGTGCGACATTTATAAATCACATCATCGATGTGAGGAATGTTTTTCAAAAACTCTTTGTCTAAGCCCCAGATCTTTGCAAAGGCCGGATTGAAGAGCCGGAGGCGACCATCGGTTGAAAACACTGCAACGCCTTCAGCAAGATTATCCAAAGTTTCTCTTTGAACACCGATTAATTCATTATAGCGGCTTTCCATTGCAAAGCGCTCTGTAACATCATCATATAAATGTGTGACACCGCCATCAGAGCGTTGTTCACTCATCACCTGAATTGTGCGGCCATCTGGCAAGTGCCACCATTCTTCATGGTTTTCCTGCGATTGATAAATTTTCAATTGCCCTTCGCGCCAGGCATTATAATCTGCTTCTTCCGGCAGGCGGCGCATTGAACTTAGCTTGTCTAGAATCTCACCTTCTTCTGGTCCTGTATCCAACCAGTTTTGATCCAAGCCCCAAAGCTCAACATAGGCTTCATTGCAAAAAGTCAGTCTTTGGTTGCCATTAAAAATAGCGGTGGCTGTTGCCACTCTATTTAAGGTTTTCGTATGGGCTTCAATGAGGTTTTCTAGCTGCCCTTCAGCGCTTTCAATAGCGCCCATATCAATTGCAAGGCCTGCGCTTCCTTCAACTAGCGGGATAGCAACCGCATCAAATGTACGCTGTTCGCCAGCTACAATCGTGTGAAAACGCTCTGAAAAACTTTGGTTGTTTTCTATTGTTTCTGCAACGGCTTTTCTCTGGCGTTGTTCGAGCAATTCTATTTGCCGCGATTTAATATCATCCAGATTAACAGCACCGACATGGTCCATATACGATTTATTGACCCAGGTTAGCTTGCCTGTTTCATCTCTAAACCAAACAGGCATAGGAAGCGCATTTAACAGTGAATGCTGAGCTTCAACAAGCTGAGTTAAGCTGCGGCGATGTTCATAGATGTTTGCAATCTCGCTCGCACTGCCAGCTATATTCCTTAATCTTAAAATAGGTGTACCACCGGCTGAGCGCCCATCTGCTTCCAGATGATGGCCCGTAAGAGTTCTGATGGTTAAGGTAAAAGCACTGCCATCACGAAAAAGCCCTTCAAGCTTGTTGCGCAATTCGATGGCAGAAGGTAACTCAAGCCATTGGTCAAAATAGAGGGTTTCTGAAAAATGAAACGGAATGCCCGTATCTGTATCCAAGGTGTGAATAATCAGGTTTGGCTGACCTTTATCGTCCCACAACATTAAAAGCTGAGGCTCCGCTTTTAACATCGCTTGCGCTAAATTCAGCTCTTGGCGGGTCTCATTGACATCTCTTTGTGCTCTTTCACGTTCTATTTGGGCTGATTTTTGAGTTTGAATGGCATAAAATGAAATGACAGCTGAAAAAACCAAAGCACCTAAGCTTAAGACTACGGCTAGGAAATCCCAAGAGCTGAACAATGGTGAACCTTCAAGGCCAGAAATTTGAGCAGCCCAAATGGCCAATCCGACAAAAGCAGTACTTACCACAATTAAAGGCAAAACATGCCCGAATTGCGGGAGAGCGCTCCCAAGATTGTGCACTTTGTTTTTTATATTATCTTTTGCTTGCATAAGGCCCTGCATCAGCTTTTTTATTTAGCGAATCAATTAATAATTTACACGCTTAACAAGGCCACACTCAAATAAAGAGCACTCTTTTCATTGGCTTACACACAGTAAGTTTTCTCTCATAGGCTATTTTTTCGCATCTGGCG
>CAXIDO010000015.1:0-13477 GCA_964022745.1 uncultured Methyloligella sp.
CAGAAAAATCAGCGCACGGGCAAATCTTAGCCTTAACAACAGGGCCGATGTATCTTGTAGGCGGTCATGTCCGTTTAGGCAATATCACAGAACTTTCTGAAAGTTACTTAAGTGCACTTGAGACAAGGTTCCCGCATCTCTGGCTCCCTGCTGAAGACGTATTAATGGACGCCGAAGCTGAAACAGAAAAAAACATCTCTTTTGAGTAACCACCGTTTAGATAAACCACCAAAGAAATTTCCCGGTTGCTAGTGGGCAACTGAAGGGCAAAAATGTCTTAATCAAAACTAAGTGGCTTTAACTCAGTACTGTCACAATCCTCTTCAAAGTCTTTCTCTTCGCGCTTTAGTTCATCAATAAATTCAAGACAAACCTGATCAAGCTGTTCTTCATCAACACCGCGCAAAACAATCACAGTCCCAACCTTGCCCAATTTAAAATAAGGATAACTACCTAGACTTATTCCTTCATTTTCCTCATCAAGCTTACCAATTAACGGAGCAACCGTACTTTCTGGATGCCTGATAATAAAGGTACGAGAAAGCAAGCGCCGACCAGTTCGCAATTTTGGCGTCACATCATCAAGCATCACTTGCATAATTTTAGGCACACCCGCCATAACAATTACATTCTCAATCATAAAACCAGGGGCGCCCGAAACAGAATTTTTAATCAACTCACCGCCATCAGGAATACGCGCCATCAAACGTCGCCCTTCACTTAGTTCTTCACCAGGATAGCGCGCCTGCATAATCGCAATAGCTTGCCTATTCTCTAACAATTCAACACCAACGGCTTTGGCAACACTCTGTGCCGTGATGTCATCATGTGTCGGGCCAATACCACCAGTTGTAAACACATAGTCATAAGTTGCGCGAAGCGTGTTCAGCGCATCAACTATCCGATCTTCTTTATCAGAGACAACCCGCACTTCTTCAAGGCGAATCCCAACTGCAGTGCAATGGTTCGCTAAATAATTAATATTCTTATCACTTGTGCGACCAGATAAAATCTCATCACCAATCACCAGAAGTGCGGCTGTAACATCTGTCATAATTTGTTCCACTAACTTTTTAGAGATATTGCACTGTTAGAAGCTGATATATAATGTATAAATTCCATGCATTATACGTCAATACATTGCATAGAAAATACAAAAAGAACTTAACCCTAAAAATCTCAACGGACCACCCATGAAATTTCCAAACCCCTTAATCAAGGGAACTTTAATCAAGCGCTATAAACGGTTTTTAGCAGATATAACCCTTGAAAATGGCGAAGAAGTTACAGCCCACTGCGCAAATCCTGGTGCAATGCTTGGTTTAAAAGAGCCTGGTTCAACTGTTTGGTTATCACCTGCCACCAACCCAAAACGAAAACTGAAATATTCATGGGAACTAATAGAGACCAATGATTTCAAGAAAAAAACACTGGTCGGCATTAATACAAGCCTACCAAATAAATTAGCTGAAGAGGCTATCCTGGATGGCACCATTAAAGAGCTAGTTGGTTATAAATCATTACGGCGTGAAGTGAAATATGGCCAAAACAGCCGTATTGATATCTTGCTTGAAAACCCAGAATGTGATGAGAAAAAATGCTATGTTGAAATCAAAAATGTTCACCTTCTGAGAGAAAAAAACTTAGCCGAATTCCCAGATAGTGTAACAGCACGAGGCGCAAAACATTTAAAAGAGCTTAGTGATATGGTAGCTGCTGGTCACCGCGCCATCATGCTTTACCTGATCCAAAGAGAAGATTGTAACTCATTCAATCTCGCAGCTGATATAGATAAGGCCTATAATGAAGCTTTCCAAAAAGCGGTGGACGCAGGCGTTGAAGCCTTTGCCTATAAATGCAAACTCACAACAACAGAGATAAAAGTGACGAAACCAGTCAATTTTAGTTAATATTATCAATTATAGTATAAATGAACTTAAGTGAGCGACGAAAATTGACTTCATAAGTCTCAATTAACATGACAGAATAAGCAAAAATTAAACCCTTGCCCCCTCTAAAACGGAATACTTTAATGAACAGACATCGCCCTATCATCCCAATCCATAAACCTGCAGACTATGAGGGAATGCGCAAAGCTGGCCAGCTAGCAGCTGCGGCATTGGACATGTTAGTTGAGGAAGCAAAACCTGGTGTTACAACAGCTCACCTGGATAAGCTCGCTTTTGAGTTCGCAATGGATAACAACGCTCTCCCCGCAACCCTGCATTATCGCGGTTATAAATATTCGATTTGCACTTCAATCAATCATGTTGTTTGTCACGGCATGCCAAATAACAAACCCCTGAAGAAGGGAAGCATCCTAAACATTGATGTCACCCTGATTTTAGATGGCTGGCACGGAGACACAAGCCGAACAATTCCAATCGGAGACGTCCCAACTAAAGCCGCCAGACTAATGGACATCACCTATAACGCTCTTTTTAAAGGCATTGAAGTTGTCCGCCCTGGCGCCACAACAGGAGATATCGGCCACGCCATACAAGCTTACGGCGAAGGTGAAAGATGCTCTATCGTGACAGATTTTTGCGGTCATGGGCTCGGCAGGCAATTTCACACACCACCAAACATCTTGCATTACGGCAAACCTGGCGAAGGCGTAACCTTGGAAGAAGGTATGTTCTTCACCATTGAACCAATGCTTAATTTAGGACGACCAGATGTAAAGGTCCTCGCCGATGGCTGGACAGCTGTCACCAAAGATAAATCACTCTCAGCTCAATTCGAGCATTCCATCGCTGTGACAAAAGACGGCTATGAGATTTTCACCCTTTCTCCAGGCGGCTGGCAACATCAGTTTAGAAAGTAAATCATAAAGAACTAATCATGGGGAACCAAAGTTAAATAATGGGTGAATTTGAAGACAGTCAAAGTGGTCCTCATTACAAGGGACACAGAACAAGACTGCGCCAGCGTTTCTTAAAAGCGGGCCCAGATGCTATGCCCGATTATGAATTATTAGAAATGATCCTGTTTCGTGCCATTCCAAGACGAGATACAAAACCCCTCGCCAAAGAACTCTTGCACAAGTTTGGAGATTTCGCCGAAGTTCTAAACGCCTCAGAAGCACGACTAAAAGAAGTCAAAGGCGTCGGCGACGCTGTCGTCACAGAGATTAAACTGATCAAAGCTACATCACTGCGCCTGATGCAAGCCAACCTCGAGAAAAGAGAGATTATCGGCTCCTGGTCAGACATGGTTCGTTATGTTTGCGCCGCAATGGCTCATGAACAAAGAGAACAATTTCGCATTATCTTTCTAGATAAGCGTAATCAGGTTATAGCTGATGAAATACAAGCTGAAGGCACAGTTGATCACACTCCGGTTTATATAAGAGAAGTTGTCCGCCGTGCCCTTGAAGTTGGCGCGACGGCTATCATCCTTGCTCACAATCACCCATCTGGTGACCCAACGCCCTCAAGGGCTGATATATCAATGACAAAACAAATCATGGAAGCTCTTGATAAAATAGGAATTTTAGTCCACGACCACATCATTGTGGGCCGAGATGGGCACGCAAGTTTAAAAGAACTACAACTTATTTAGTAAAACTAATTCCACCAAAAAACTCACTTTTTTATCTCTTTAAATTTCACACCTTTAAAACAACGAACCGGATTGCCCCGCTCTAACGTCTTATGCAGCTGAAAGATTTGTTTGTTTTCATTACTCTGCCTTTGAAGAGACTTGAGGAAAAACACATCACTCAACCTCTCAATCGCAAGTTTTTTATTACGGTGCTGTGAACGATCATCCCGGCAGACAGCAGAAATCCCAGAAGGCAAATGAGTGACACGCACAGCACTATCCGTTGTATTCTGATGTTGTCCGCCAGGACCGCCAGCTCGAAAACTATCAAACTTTAAATCTGAAGGTTTGATTTCAAGTGAGGAGACATCTGTATCCTTAAGCAAAAAAACACCAACGAACCAGTTCTGCCGTCTATGGTTTGAGCGAAACGGACTAGGACAAACCCACTTAATGGTGCCTAACCACTGCTGAGAAAATTCAGCACTCCCCTCACCTAAAACAGTGATGAGAGCAGAAGAAGAATCCTCATTTTCTGAAGTTTCATCAAAAGCGGTCGAAACTGTCAAACCACTATCCATAGCTTCCGAAAGCATTTCTTTAACAACCAAAGAGACAGCACGCTTGCATTCAGCTGGCCCAGTACCACTACTGACTAAAAGTTTTAAATGTTCAGCTTTCATAGTCGCCCCCTTCTCTTTCTAGAAGGTTTCCAACTCTTTTTTATTGTTTTTTCAAGCTCTTTATTGGCTTTCTTAAATGTCAAAAGAGGTTTTAGAGACAATAGGGGCGTAACGAGTTGAGCATCAACCAAATCATTCAACACAGTTTCCGAGTTTTTATAGGCACTAGGAGCTTCTTCAACCAAAAGCTGTTTATCTTCACAAACAACCTGCCCTCCAAAAGACGTGCGTTGTAATTTATTAAGCTCAGATTTATTGCGACCAACCCGTCCCTTCATTGATTTGCGGTCATATTTCCTCCCAGAGCCATGAGCTAGTGAGAATAATGATTGCTCTTTCAAATCAAGGTCATCTGTTGGTTTCACCAAATAACTCAACGAATCGCGCGATCCAGCGATCGGCACAACAGGTAAATCCGCCTTTGCCGCTCCTTTGCGATGAAGAAACTTTTCTCCATACCGCTCAACAAGATTATGAGGGCAATCAACAAGTAGCTTACAATTGCCCCGCAAAGCATGCGCAGCACGCTCCGCAATGATCTGCCGGTTCAATGAAGCCCAACGGACAGCACCATCATGTAAATTGAGATAGGTGTCCAGCTCATCACAGTCAGAAACCAGCCCTTCAGAAAAACACTCTTGCACCGTTTGAAAAACAGACATTCCAAATCCACGAGACCCAGAATGTACAAACAAAAGTGCCTGTCTTTTATCAATGTTTAACTGATCAAGAACACTTGTTTCAAGGACATCACCAATCGCTTGAACTTCACAAAAGTGATTACCCCCGCCAATAGTCCCTAAACTATGCAAAAATAAATCATGTTTGTTTGCTAATTCTAGTAAGCCATAACGGTCAAGTCGCGAAGATAGCTCTTCATCAAAAGGAGGTTGTACATCTCCTTCCTCAAAAAAAGCCCCTTCCAACTGCCTCAGTTTTTGCGCACACTTTTCTAGTTTTAACTTACGCACATCAATATCAAGCGCGAACAAGCTCATACCACAGCCGATGTCATTTCCAATCAAATGTGGATAGACACGGTCAGCTAAAATTGAAACACCAACAGGACCATATTTCCCGGGATGCAAATCCGGAAATGCGGCAATCTGTTGAACACCTTTTTTACGAGTAAGGTCCGTTAATTGTTCAGTCGCTCCTTCCTCAATCCAGGAAAGAGCCGAATAAAAATTATATGATAACGCATCACAGCTTCTCTCGCTTTCATCAAGAAAGTCAGAAGCACGCACGCCATTATTAAGAGAAATGCCCATAGGGGATCACCTTTTAAAAATCTATAATAGATGGAAGACAACAAAGCTCATCATCTACAAATTAAAAAATTTGCATGAAGCTTTTAATATCTGGCACCACCGTAAAGACGGCTTAGCTCAGTTGTGCTGCCCGAGAGAGCAGGTGAAAATTATGGAACATAACCTTACTCCTTTTAAAAGGTGAGATACGGTTTGGATCATCCAAACTGTGGGCGGCATAGATATACCCATCTCAAATAGAATTCAAGAAAAAAAGAAATATTTTTTTAAAAAAGAAAAAACAATCTAAATTTAGCAAGGGGTGTCATGGCTAAAAAAACAAACTGACGGCAAGCACAAAACAAAGAAATTATACAATTATTTCAGCCTATTAAACCTTAGTGAACAGGACCAACAGGTGTCTCACTATCATCTGGTTCCTCAAGCGTTTCAAATTCACCATTCTCACCATATTTAGCTAAATCCTTACGATAAGCAAAAAAGCCAAAAGGCAAGAGAGCTAAATAACCAAAACAAATAAAACTCAAAGTGACCCAAGGATAGGTAAACAAAATCGCAGCAAACAAAACACCAACTACAGTGATCGGCATCGCATAACTCATTTGAATGCGATGTCCAAGCAACTTACCCGAAAAAGTCGGCAAATGAGAGACCATCAACCCAGCCATCACAACCATGAAAAACGCTGTGATCTGCGGCAAACTCTTAAACAACTCAACACTGCCGAGATCAAGGTAAAGTGGAAGCATCACAAGCATGGCGCCTGCAGGCGCAGGAATACCTTCAAAATAACGAAGCTTCCATTTTGGTTGTGTTGTATCATTATTAGAAACATTAAAGCGCGCTAGGCGCAGAGCCGCTGAAATCGCAAAAGCAAGCGCTGCAATCCAACCAAGGCTTTTAAACTCAGTTAACCCCCAGGTAAAAAGCAGGAGAGCCGGCGCAACACCAAAATTAACAAAGTCAGCCAATGAATCAAGTTCAGCACCGAACTTGGATGAAGCTTTAAGCAAACGAGCAACCCGTCCATCCAAGCCATCAAGAAAAGCGGCAAGAACAATCAACCCAATTGCCAACTCAATACGACCATCCATTCCCATGCGAATAGATGTAAGTCCCGCCGCAAGCCCCATAAGGGTAATCACATTTGGAATAAGAGCGACGAGAGGTACACGGCGCTCAGACCGGCGCGAGAAAAACCGACGCCGTGGTTGAGCAGTCTCCTTGACTGGAGGTGCACTCTCTTCATCGCTGCCATTCTTATCCAAAACCATATGAACCCTTAAAAGTTTCCAACAAATAAATTTAGTGCGTCCGGGCTTCCCGTTCACCTTCATCAGAATTCAAATCAGCAAAAATAGTTTCTCCGCCAATTGCCTTTTGACCAACTGAAACCTGAGCCACTTTGCCTTTTGGTAAATATACATCAACCCGGCTACCAAAGCGAATAAGACCATAACGCTCACCAACGCCAATGCCATCACCTTCTTTAACAAAACAAAGAATGCGGCGCGCAATCAAGCCAGCTATTTGCACAACGCCAATTTTATTGCCTTGCCTGTCTTCAATAACAACACCATTGCGCTCATTATCTTCGCTGGCTTTATCAAGCACAGCGTTTACAAATAAACCTGGTGTATAAACAACCTCTTTAATATCACCAGCAACTGGTGAGCGCTGAATATGCACATCAAAGATAGAAAGAAATGTTGAAATCCGTATAACAGGATCTTCTCCCAATCCTAGTTCTTTCGGTGGCAAAACTTCATCAACACCTGTGATTTTACCATCAGCCGGCGCAACGATTAAACCTTCTCGTGTTTGTGTCACACGTTCAGGGTCACGAAAGAAGTAATAAACCCACATGGTTATAATTGCAAAAATCCACCCCAAAGGCATCCATAGCCAAAACATTCCCAATGTCAGGAAGAAAGCAATAATAATAAATTTATGACCATCTCGATGAACAGGGACCAAAACGGTCTCTAAACTATCAATAAAACTATTATGATCTGACACGTAAAACCTCTTTATAAAAACGGAAGAGAACGAGTATTAATCCACCCGCTCCTTCAATAAACAAACTTAATGATCTTCAATAACAGGCTCTGTTGATGCCTCTTTTAAACGATCTTCTGAACTCTCTCGTTGTTGCTGCCAAAGTCCGGCATAAACACCGCCCTTAGCAACCAAATCCTCATGCCGGCCTCGTTCAACGATTACACCCTGATCAAGCACCAAAATCTCATCAGCATGAATAACCGTCGATAAACGGTGTGCAATCACCAATGTCGTGCGCTCACGACTTACTTGATCAAGCGCCCCTTGTATCTCTTTTTCTGTGTAACTATCAAGAGCACTTGTCGCTTCGTCCAGCATTAAAATGGGCGGCGCCTTTAAAATAGTACGCGCAATTGCAACCCTCTGTTTTTCACCACCAGAAAGTTTCAATCCACGTTCACCTACAAACGTATCATACCCTTCAGGTAGTTGCTTGATAAACCCATCAATTTGAGCCATCCGAGCGGCCTCAAAAACTTCATTAGAACTTGCATCAGGGCGCCCATAGGCAATATTATAATAGAGTGTCTCATTAAATAAAACAGTATCTTGTGGCACCATTCCAATAGCCGCACGCAAACTTTTTTGAGTAACCTGACTAATATCCTGCCCGTCAATGCGCACCTGACCGCTCGTCACATTATAAAACCTAAACAGCGCTCGTGAAATAGTCGATTTCCCTGCCCCAGAGGGACCAACAATCGCAGTCATTTTACCGGCTGGCACCTTAAAACTAACACCCTTTAAAATCGGTCGTTTAGGGTCGTAAGCAAAGTACACATCTTCAAATACAACTTCTCCAGCTTTGACCTCAAGTGGTTTCGCATTGGGTACATCTACAATTTCAGGAAATTTTTTCAGTAAAGTGAATAGGTTTTCCAAATCAACCAGAGCTTGACGAATTTCTCGATAAACCATACCCAAAAAATTAAGAGGAATTTGTAATTGAATGAGCAACGCATTGATCATCACAAAGTCACCAAGAGTGAATTCTTTGGATGCAACACCGTTCGCGGCCATCAACATAGCGATCGTCAACCCAATTGTAAAAATAGCCGCTTGACCAGCATTTAAAACACCCAATGAAACAAATGTGCGAACAGCCGCCTTTTCGTATCCTGCCATGACTTTATCATAGCGTTTCGTCTCCAGATCTTCATTGCCAAAATATTTAATCGTTTCATAATTCAGCAAGCTATCAACAGAACGAGACCCAGCCTCATTATCAGCATTGTTCATATCTCGGCGAATATTAATGCGCCAATCAGTCGCTTTTTTTGTGAAAAACACATAAGAAACAAGTGTCAGAAAAAGAACCCCAACAAATTCTAAGCCGAACATTGTCGCAAAAATTACGAACACCATAACAAGCTCAAGAACCGTTGGGAAAAAGTTTAAAACACCCATACGAATAATAAGCTCAATGGCCGTGCTAGCCCGAGCCACAACCCGGTTTAATTCTCCGGTACGACGTTCAAGATGAAAACGAAGCGATAGATTATGCAAATGCCTGAACACATCAACAGAGATCGATCGAACCGCATTCTGCCCGACTTTAATAAACAACCCATCACGCAAGGCATTAAAGACAATCATCATGATACGGCCCATGCCATATGAAATGATGAAAAATATAGGCACAAGGGTGAGAGCTACAATTTCGTTTTTTCCAGAAATTGCATCAAGAGCATTAACAGCTTCCTTATAAGCAAAAGGAACAGAAACTGTAACGAGTTTGGCTGCAAACAAACAAAGAAATGCAACAATAACACGAAGCCTTAAATCCCACCGGCCTTCAGGCCAGGCAAAAGGTAACAAAGATCGAAACACTGAAATGGGATCAACAAGTTGTTTTTTCTGATCGGCATCACTGCTAGAATTTTTCATATATCGCATAAATTAAGCCAAACACCCGATCTAATAAATAATTAGTGCTGTTAAAAATAAGAATGCTCAGATTCTAAAATGAACCTGAGCATGAAAAGCTTTAATCCTACTATAAGCTGTTTAGCTGGATTTAACACGTAATTTTACATTTGGCTTGATAGAAGCCGGATTTTTAAGAATTTTAGGATTTAGCTTAATCAGCTCTTTATAACGCCGACCATTACCATAAACCTTAGAAGCAATCTTCCAAAGACTATCCCCCCGTTTCACAACATAATGTGAAGGCGTAGCATCAGTCTTTTTTTCAATCGCTTTAGCTTTTTTAGATTTCACCTTTGGCAATGCTAAAGAAGCAACCTGTTTCTTCTTTTCTTTAACTGGCGCAGCCACAGCTACATTTGAACCAGCAGAAATCAAAAGCTTTTGCCCCGGATAAATCAAATTCGCACTCTTCAATTTCTTGTTGAGTTTCAGAATTGTTTTATAAGCACTTGCACTACCTAATTCACGCTTAGCAATCCGACCAAGGCTATCCCCTGATTTCACTACATAATATTTAGGTGGGGTCTTTTTATCGCCTGAAGTCTTTTCTTTGCTTAATTGCTCTTTTGAGACGGCTTTAATCTTACCCTTCTCAGATGATTTATCAGAAGCACCTTTTTTATCTTTCTTTTTAAGCGACGTCTTTACTTCAACTTTTTTATCAAGAACAGCAACCTTAACTTCTTTGACTTTTTTAGCAGAAGCAAGTTTCTTCTCACCAATTTTCCGAACCGGTAAAGGCGTTCTGGCTGCAAGAGCTTGATTACGTTTCAAAAGTTTGGCTTCATCTTTCGTAAGCGTTTTACCGTCCTTGCCCGCTTGCTTATCTTTCTTCAGCTTTGTACGAAGAGTAGCTAGCGCTTTGTCACCAAGCTCAATACCAATACCATCTTTGTCATAACCTTCAGGAGCTTTACCTTTTTTTGTTTGTTTAAAAGGCAAAGTCTTGCGAGCCACTGGTATCCCACTCTTACTCATTTGTTGGGCCTGCAACATATGAGGCCCCTGAGGAACATAAAGTTCTTTAGTATAAATCCAGTTACCAGAATTATCTGCAATCACATCTCCAAGGTAAAGTCGATTGAGATATAGAGACAATTTGGCTTCTGCCTGCGAACGTCCCGAGACAACAATTTGCCCCTGTCCTTTTTTGGCATTGATAAATTTATAATTAACATCCTCAACCATCAGGTTCTTAATAGCTTCAAAGCGGACTTTATCAACACGAGAAACCAGCTCAGTTTCTTTTTGTTTATTATCTTTACCAGCAACTTCCTTTTTAGAATCAGTAAGCAAATTAATAATAGTTTTCATTAAACCACCAGTTTTAGAAGGTTTCTCCTCCTTAGCGGTTTCAGCAACGATGAGTTTGCCTGCATCATCATAAATTTTTGCACCTGAATAATCATCTAACTGAGAAGAAACATAAACTTTGTTTTCTTGTCTTTTATTGTCAGTTTCTTTTTTAGATGCGACTTTCTTTTCTTTTTTCAGCTTCGGTGGAGTAACAACTGCAACTTTTGACTTAGCTGCATCTGGTGTCAGCTTTTTAAGTTCTTTTACGTCTTTCGCCTTAGAAGCTGACTTTTTCACAGATGGTGTTTCAGCAACTTTAATTGAGTTAGCCGGATCATCACCACCAGGTGTCACACCAGTTGGAACTTCCCACTTCTTAGGCGCAGCTATAGCACCTTTAACGTTATCACCTAGTGAAGTAACTTTTTCAGATAATTTGTTTCCAGCCTCAACCGCTGCTTCCGCAACACTATCTAGACCACGCTCAATTTTCTCAACAACACTATATTCAGGTGTTACTCCTGTTGGCACTGTCCAGATTGGTTTCGCCTTAGCAACATCTTTATTCTCAACTTTTGACTTCACATTTGCCGTTGCGACTTTTTTCGTCACTGGCTCAGGTTTCTTAGCTGGTGTCACTTTTTTAACGGCACTCTTTTCATCTTGCTTAGCAGGAGATTTTGTAACTGCTTTATTTTCAGCAAGTTTCAGCTCTTTAGGTTGATGCTTGTTAACAGCTACAACAACTCTATCTTTCGAAAGACGTGAATTATCTTTCCCACCACGTGCAACATCATGGTCAATAGCAGAAGAATTATCATCAGAAGTAGTATTAAAACTCAGACGAGTTTCAATTTTGCTCTCAATTCTGTCCTCTTTTAAAAGCGCTCGTTCATCAACAACATCATTCATCACTTCTTTTTTGGTCGAAGCAATCGCAATACGCTCTTGCGCCATTTCAATCGGCGCAAACTTATCACGTCCAGCTTCATCCGAAATTCGAGCCGTTTCCTTATCAGTAGAAATTCGCGTCTGATCTTTACTTGAAGCTAGATCATCTATCTTCGTTTCTGCTTTTTGATTTTTATTTTCGTTTGTTTGTTCTTGAGTAAGCGAGGTATCAACAGCATCTTTTTTAACATCGCCTTGGAAAGTCACTTTAGTGACGGTGCCATCTTTACTAACAACACTCTCATGATTTTCAGCATCAAGCTTTGTCTTCTCGGTAACGCTTGCAAGTTTGGAAACACCAGTAGCCTTAGAAACACTAATAGTCTCAGAAACAATGGCTTTCTTCTCAGGAGCTGTCTTATCATCAACAACCTCTTTAACTTCTTTCGAAGAAGGCTTCAGAATTTTAGCTTCTGCTAATTTAATGCGCTTGGAAAATTCTTCATTAGCAGCCCTGGCCAGCTCATCAGCTTTGTCTAAAGTCGAGTCGAGCTTGGCCTTAGCTGCTTGAGCATCCGTCTTTTTAACTTCAGCGACTGCCTTCTTTTTAACCGTTGCAACAGCAACAGCCTTCTTAGAGATATCAGTTTTTTCTTGAGATTGATCCCGTGCTATTTTTTCTGCACTGCTCTTATCCGAACTAGTCTGCGCCAGTTGGCGAGCCATTGTATTCTTTTGCCAGGCATTAACCACAAACCCCGCCCACAAAAATGTTACAAAAATAGCCAAAACCGTCGATAATAACCGAACGACACTCATAACTAGTACCTTTCAAACTCAATACTGTGAAACATCTTACAAAAAAAGATAGTCACCCTCATTTTAAACAATTTATCAGGGCATTCCAACAACATAAAAACAACACTTGGAACATAAAAATATTCAAGAAAAACAAGCCGCTATATAAAAGTGTTGCATCTAGAAGACATATAATGGTGCGACACATATAGTTCAGCAACAGCCTAAAAGCAAGTTTTAGCCCTTTTTCGTTTGCGAAATTGGCCTTAAGAAACAAATATATTTCATCAAACTGTAAGATGAAAAACACATAAAGCACAAAATCAATCTAAAGGTCATTCTAAGCAAAATCATGACAAAAATGATACAAAAGTCTCAAGCAACAAAGCAGACAAACGAAAATCCAATCAAATCAATCTGCGTATTTTGCGGTTCAGGAGAGGGGCAAAATCCAGAGTTTAAAAGCGCTAGTCAAACCCTTGGACACCTTTTTGCTCAAAACAATATAGAATTAATCTATGGCGGCGGTGACATGGGCCTAATGGGCACCATTGCTAACGCCGTTAAAGAAAAGGACGGCAAAGTAACGGGCATCATCCCTGAATTTCTACTCAAATATCAAAATGAAAACTTAGAGACAACAGGACTAATCATCACAAAGGACATGCATACAAGAAAAGCAAAAATGTATGAACTGGCTGACGCATTCATAGCATTACCTGGCGGCATTGGCACTCTGGAAGAATTAGTTGAAACCATGACATGGGCACAGCTCGGTACACACCAAAAACCCATCGCACTTCTCAATACTGCAAATTTTTGGCAGCCGTTCCTATCCCTCATAGAGCATATGAAAAGTGAAAGCTTTATCAGAGCTGGCCTTGAAGTAAATTTTCAAGTCATTGAACAACCAGAACACATTATCAACGAACTATTAGTACGTAAAAATGAACTCTTAAAAGAGATGCTTTAAATCTCAGGAAAGCACCGCACCGTCACGCA
>CAXIDO010000016.1:0-13397 GCA_964022745.1 uncultured Methyloligella sp.
AGGATCAATTTGCGCCGCACAACCGGTCACAATAATTTTAGCGTCTGGGTTTTCTCTTTTTAAACGGCGCACAGTTTGCCGCGCCTGACGAACAGCTTCATTTGTCACAGCGCAACTATTAATTATAATCGCATCATCAAGGCCAGCATTGCGAGCATGTTCGCTCATCACCTCAGATTCATAAGAATTGAGCCGACAACCAAATGTCACAATTTGTGGAGCATCAGATTTTGGATTTTTATTCATTTAAATACGCTAAACTCGCTTTACCCAATTTCATCTCAGGTCAGTACATTCCCACTAGGAAATTTCAACCTCACCCTTATACTCAACTTCGACAGGTCCTGTCATTAAGATATGATCATCCGCCTCACGCCAATGAATTTGCAAATCACCCCCAGGCAATGAAACCGAGACATTGCGCCCTGTCAGTTTTTTCCGCGCTGCACAAACAGCAGCAGCACAAGCCGCCGTTCCACACGCTTTTGTCAAACCAGCACCACGCTCCCAAACATGAAGAATGAGAGAGTTTTTGGATGTCACTTGAGCCAAAGAAATATTAGCCCGCTCAGGAAACATGGGGTGGTTCTCAAGCATAGGACCAAATTTAGCTAAGTCATGCGCCTCAACATCATCAACCCAAAAAATACTATGCGGGTTCCCGACATTTACAACCGAAGGAGAATGCAATATAGGCGCATCAATTGGCCCTATTTGCAACTCAATCATCCTCGTATCTCGAAACTCTTCCATTAAGGGAATGTCTTCCCAACCAAATTTGGGAACCCCCATATCAACAGTGACTTGGTCTTGCCCAATAATTTGAGCAATTAATACTCCAGCATTCGTTTCAATCGTTACCCCAGCGCGGTTCAATTCACCGGCAACAATCCGCCCAACACATCTGGTCGCATTGCCACAAGCATCAACCTCAGACCCATCAGCGTTTAAAATCCGCATAAATACATCAGCTTTAGAAGATGGCTCAAGAACAATCACCTGATCGCAGCCCACACCATCATCGCGATTTGCAACAAAGGCAGCCTGTTCAGCAGTCAACGACAAAGGCTGTTCTCTGCTATCGAAAATAGCAAAGTCATTCCCAAGTCCATTCATTTTAATAAAGCTAACGGTGTTCATCTACTTAGTCTCAGTTCCACGGGCTATACCACTTAATCTTTAAGCTTTCATCGCTCTATATAAGCATGAAGGCTTATAAAACCAAATTTAATCTCATCTCCCCCTGTATAGAGTTAAATAGCTGGATCAGGTAAACCATTCAAGCGGGCGCAAGCCACAACGCTATTTCGAAGCAAACAAGCAATCGTCATCGGCCCAACTCCCCCGGGCACTGGCGTAATAAAGCCAGCAACCTCAGCCGTCTCGTCATACGCAACATCGCCTTTTAACTTTGTTTTTCCTAACTCATTCACAGTCCGATGTATGCCAACATCAATCACAATAGCACCAGGCTTTATCCATGAACCCTTCACCATCTCACATTGTCCAGCCGCCGCCACAACCAAATCAGCGCGGCCTACAATCTCTGGCAAGTTTTGCGTTCTAGAATGAGCAACCGTCACCGTGCAGTTTTCTTGCAATAACAATTGTGCAACTGGTTTCCCAACAATGTTAGACCGCCCAATAACAACCGCATTCAATCCAGTTAA
This sequence comes from uncultured Methyloligella sp., assembly GCA_964022745.1. GTDB lineage: Bacteria > Pseudomonadota > Alphaproteobacteria > Rhizobiales > HXMU1428-3 > HXMU1428-3. Next base: position 1,671 of record CAXIDO010000016.1, read on the forward strand.
ATCAGCTTGTGCTTGCTTGGCTAAAATCACACAACCAACAGGCGTGCACGGCACCAATGCTTTTTGCCCTGTCGCCAACCGACCAGCATTAATTGGATGACACCCATCAACATCTTTTGCTGGATCAATCGCTGAAATGACTTTGCGCTCATCAATATGATCCGGCACTGGCAATTGCACAAGAATTCCATGAACCGTATCGTCATTGTTCAACTGCTCAATAAGTTGAAGCAAATCATCTTCAGCAGTCTCCGCTGGTAGCCGATGCTCAAAACTTGCCATACCAACTTCAACAGTTTGTTTTGCTTTGTTTTTTACATAAACTTCAGAAGCCGGATCTGCCCCAACAAGCACAACAGCTAAACCAGGAGTTACACCAACAGTTTCTTTAATCTTGGCAACTTCATCTGCAATAGACGCTCTAAGCGCTTTAGCTGTTAGTTTGCCATCAATGATTTGAGCTGTCATTTATCAGCATCCTTACATGTAAATTTTTAAGAATTTTAATTTCAAAGATTTGATAGAAGGTTGTTGACTTCATCCATCAAATTTTGCCCGTCTCCCTCAATCAAAACAGTCTTATGTCTAGACTTCGATCCAGTTAATAAAATCACGGTAGACTTTGGGACATTCAACCATTTTGAGATCACTTTAAGAACGGCTTTATTCGCAAGACCTTTATCAGCAATGGCCCGAACAGAAACTCGTAAAAGTTCAATCTCGCCTTTTCGATCATCGCATACGACCTCAGATCCTTTAACTTCATCTCTTTGTGCTTTTGGAGAAACAAGGATGTGAAGTTTAATCCCCTCATCAATGACTTTATAAGGCAAATTCGCCAATCAATTTCACCGACTAAAATTTTGTCTTAAATACCAGCTTGATGGAAGAAAGGAATAAGCCACCCACGAATAACCACAAATTGCAAAAACATAAAGAATATCAGCAATAGCAATGGCGCCAAATCAACACCATTAATCGGCGGCACAAGAGAACGAAACGGCCGGTACATTGGCTCAGTAACTGTATGTAAAAATTGCATCACTGACTGTACAAAGTTATTGTAAGTATCAACAATTCCAAAGGCTACAAGCCAGCTTAAAATCACGCTGATAATCACAACCCATTTTAAAAGATCAATGATAACAACATCAATAAATTGCAACAAAGGGATCATAGTTCGCTCTTTCAACTATTGGTCATTTTTTTAAATGTAGCCTTAGCAGCCAAAGGCTTGAAAAGCAATAATGAACCAAAGCTGTTAACGTTCTGCTATTCACCGTCAACTTTGGTTAAAAAGATCTCTTTTTATATAAAAACCCCATAAGTGGCGCCATTAAACTTCCTGGGATAACACGCAAAAACAATGCCGTTAATGAATATATAAAACCAGGAGTTATAATCGCCCAAATTCTTGTCAACATCCCCCGATGAACTGAACGAGCCACAAAACGTGGCTTCAAATGCCAAAGAAGATAATTATACAAAGAATTCTGTCCATCAATCTTATGATGAAACGCCGTTTTCGTCGGGCCAGCTAAAATAGCACCAATATAGACCCCTTTCCCCCTCACTTCATTTGCTAAGCTTTCCGTAAAATTAACAACATAAGCTTTGGTGGAAAAATAAATCGAATTGTAAGGCCCTGGTGTCACACCACCAAGGGATGCCATATTAAGCAAAGTCCCAGAACCACGAGCAGTCATTCTTGGCAAATAGCGATGCGTCAAAGCTGTCAAAACCTTAATATTCACATCCAGAACATGCTCAAGCTCGCTCCATTCGGCCTCAAGAAATTCATTTCGCTCTCCAAGCCCAGCATTATTCACTAAGATTTCAACATGATAGCCCTTTGCCTCAAGTAAATCATCAATCGTGTCGTGGAGTTCAAAATTGGCAAGGTCCATGGCTAATGACAAAATCTCGCCTGAGCTAATCTTTTGCAAACGCGCTGCAACCGAGCGCAAACGATCTTCATTCTTGCCGATAAGTAATAGATTATGGCCAGCTTCAGCTAATTCATGAGCAAGTGCAGCACCAATACCACCAGATCCACCAGTAATCAAAACAAGAGGTTTGGTATGAACTTCAGGAAGGTTAGAAGGCAATCTACGCCTACGCCAAAATTCAGTAAGTTTTCCAATTAATGCCGCTATTTTTAAAGTAAAAGATTTAGTCTTCATTCTTATTATTATACCTAAATTCCAAGAGATGCCTGATCACATCAAATGTCGCAACTCTTTTAAACAACAATGCCTAATATAACATCAAACTTAAATCAAAACTTCAGACTTAAGAAGGAAAGTGTTGTCACATAGCAAACAATTAAAAATGATAAGCCCAATCATGATTTTAGCTATACAGTAATTTATCAATTGCGTTATCGCTGTCGCAAAAAACAGCTACAAAGCAGCAATAACACAAATATTCAGCTAAGCTCAGGAATACAATCATGTTCATGAAAACAAAATATGAGAGTATAAAATGACACAGCAACCATTGAATGTCTTATTCTTATGCAATACGAACACAACTTGCTCGATCATTGCTGAAGCTGTCATGAATAGATTAAGCCAAACAGATGCCTCAGGCCGGCTTAAGGCTTTCAGTGCTGGCTCTTTTCACAGAGGAATGGTCCACCCCCATACCCTTCATCTTTTGGCAAATAATAATTATGACCCGAACGAATTTCGTTCAAAGAACTGGCAAGAGTTCGCTGAACCAGATGCCCCGACAATGGATTTCATCTTTACTCTCACAGATGAAATTACCCAAGAAGCTTGCCCATCATTCCCAGGACTCCCCCTCACGGCACATTGGAGTATACCAGACCCCGCCATGGCAAACGGTACCAATGCTGAAATTCATTATGGCTTTTCAGATACACTGCGAATGATCGAACAACGGGTAAGCATTTTTGTCAATTTACCTCATAAAAATCTAGATAAACTAACACTTCAACAACGCATTGATGAAATTGGAAACCGTTAAACGCAATCAATTCAATAGCTTAAAAAAACCAATTGGTTCTCTCCATTGCTTAAGACAAAGCCCACCAAAAATAAAGCGGAACCAAGCCATAACTTGCTGCACCTACTATCAACACAGCCTTAAACAAAGCAAGATCAAACCGCCTCCATAAAACAACAATACATAACAAAGCCAGCAAACATTCAAAGAAAGAAACCACATCTCCATAATGATCCCTGTTCCAGTATGAAAGCGGTGAATGAAACCGAAACTCGGTAAAGGGCCAAAAATGCTGGTGCGCATCTGCGTGATAAAATGTCAAATCAAAAGCCAAATGCAACAGCGCGGCACCACAAAGAAATTGCAACCACCGCACTTTCATAAACCACCCTACGATAAAGAGCCCCACATAAAGCGGCAATGAATTTGAAATGGCCGAATAAGTTTGCCAAGGCTCTTGCCAATAGACGGAAGTCCATAATTCATGAGATGAAATCTCAGCAATAAACTTCGCCCAGAGAAACAATATATAAATTGATAAATCCGGTAAAAGCGCACCGATAATAACCGCAAAATTCAGCCCCCAAAAAGCACCCCCTTTATCAGAGGCGGTCTCATTCAGATCCGAGTGCTGGCCTGATCTGGAAAGAACAGCTCCCGCAATTAGCAAATGGGTCGGTGTCATCATGTGAAAGACATCCTATGCATACCATCCTGGCCTTTAGCGCGAAAAATTAAAGAAAGAAAACTTTAAAAAAAACAGCCAAAGAAACCAAATCACTTTCTAGGCATCTAACTAACTTTCTGGGCACTAAAATGCCAATTCCACCTTAAAGCAGCACAATAAGCTAAATATGAAACCTTATACAAACTATCATCTTTATAAGGTCAGTGCGAAATGCTAAAAGCAGTTGCTGATGGCAACTGAAGCGCACAAAGCGGTTGCTGGTGGGCAACAGAAGCTACAAAAAGAAGATTAGAGAGATCAAATGCAAAAAATTTCCAAAACTGTCCCCTTTCTCATTTCATCTCTTGTTTTTATTTCTTTTATCAGCACGACTATGAGCATTGCCCACGCACACGGCATGTCAGACGCTGAAAAAGCAACAGCCATAGGTGGCAGCAATCTACAATTTATCTGGCTCGGCGCCACACATATGCTCTCAGGCTTTGATCACTTGGCCTTTGTATTTGGTATTGTTTTCTTTTTAAGAAGTTTTGGGGAAATCGCCAAATATGTCACCACATTTACCTTAGGCCATTCCATTACTTTAATTTACGCCACTCTTAATGGAATACAGCTAAACTATTACATCATCGATGGCATCATTGCGCTGAGTGTCTGTTACATCGCTTTTCATAATCTCGACGGCTTCCGGAAATATTTCAAAACACCAGCCCCCAATATGCTCTTTATGATTTTTGCCCTCGGCCTCATTCACGGCTTTGGGCTCTCAACCATTTTGCAAGAATTACCACTAGATAAAGACCACCTGCTTGCCAATATCATATCCTTCAATATCGGCATCGAGCTTGGTCAATTATTGGCACTGGCGCTTATGCTGATCGTCATCATGGGATTGCGGAAAACATCTTTGTTTCCACTCTTCAGTAAAGTTGTGAACTTGTGCCTTATACTCATCGGCGCAGCATTATTCTTCATGCAAATGAACGGGTATATAACTTCTCAAGAGTCAAAGCTTGTTGAAAAAAGTGTTGAAGCCCCAGTCAAGACTAAGACAGAAAAACAACTATTGGTCCCACTAAAAGAAACCAACCTGGAATGGCAAGACACAATTAAAATCACTCTGCCAGCCAACAAAGGCATCGAATATAAATTCACAGCTGAAAAAGAAGCAAGCTTCAGCTACACATGGAAAACTGAAAACGGCGAAGAGATCTTCTTTGATTTTCACGGCGAGCCAAAAGGCAACACAACCGGCTATTTCAAAAGCTATAAAGAAACCACAGCCAACACCTCATCCGGCACCCTAACAACCCCGTTTGAAGGAACCCACGGCTGGTACTGGGCCAACAAAACAGCAAAGCCGATAACCGTGATTTTAAAAGCTGTTGGGGACTACAAACGCACAGATCAGTAAAACCAAAAAAATCAAAATGGCTAAGCTGTTTCTTTGAAAGAAGAGCGCCGAACAGGGCGGTTTTTCATCCCCAAAAGCCGGTCTCTGTCAGAAATCGCCAGAACTTCAGAACGCCCGCTCTCAATTGATGCATCTACAATTTGTGCCTGCCACTCGGCAAGCTCTGGGTTAATACAGTAATAAACCCATTGTGCTTCTCGGCGCGAACTAACAAGCCCTGCATCCCTCAACGCTGCCATATGCCGAGAAATCTTAGGTTGAGAAATTTCAAGCGCATACACCAGCTCGCAGACACAAAGCTCCTCTTCACCAGAAAGAAGCAACAATGCCCGCACGCGCGTCTCATCACTAAGAGTTTTAAAGGTTAAAATCTGTTCCATCATTTTTTAGTATACACCAATTAACATATACGGTAATACGTATATGTATTTAGTTACATATGCTATTTAAAATTTCAATTCATAGATCATAACAACAAATAGATAAAAATAAAATGGGAGGATAAAATGGTTCTAGAGGTGAAAAACGTTTTATTTCTATGCACAGGCAATTCAGCACGTTCTATCATCGGTGAGGCGGTTATAAACCGAATAGGAAAACCACACTTTAAAGGATACAGTGCTGGCAGCATGCCAAAAGGGGAAGCCACCCCAATACATCGCAGCTGCTCACCAATCAAAATTTTGATCCCTCACACTACCGCTCAAAAAGCTGGGAAGAGTTCACAGGGCCAGATGCGCCTAAAATAGATTTTGTCTTTACTGTTTGTGATAATGCCGCCAATGAAAGCTGTCCTGTGTGGCCAGGCCAACCAATGACAGCCCATTGGGGCGTCCCAGACCCAGCCGCCGCAACAGGCACAGACGCAGAAATCCACTATGCTTTTGCTGATACAATGCGCATGCTCCAGCAAAGAATATCCATCTTCGTGAACTTGCCACTCGCCAGCCTCGATAAGCTCTCACTGCAAAAACATCTGGATGATATCGGGAATAGTTAATCTATTCTCATTTTCTAAACTTAAGAAACTGACATCCCGGGCAACGGTCCGGGGTGAACCTCACCTTTGTACGATAAAATAGATATCACTCACGCCCGCCGCGCCCGCATCCACACAACAAGCTCAACCAGCATCCACAGCACAAACACGCAAGCCGCAATTGGCAGCGTGATAAGCATAAACCATCCTGATACAGAAAGCGCAGATAAAGACGGCCCAAAGTCCGCGCCAAGGATCAAACACGTCCCCACACCTTCAGAAATAGCACATCCGAAAAATTGAGAGATCCCAGCAATGGTTAAAACGATAAAGAAGGAAATGAACAACACAAAATAACAAAAAAATTTATCAAAAAATTTTCTATAGAATAATACAAATGTATATTCTAAGTTAAATTAATTAAAAACAATGATTAAGTAATAATAGATACTATTAACAGGTATTAAATATGCAATTTTGTCATTTTAAATTTTCCATCAGCTTTGTGGCAATCGCCTTGAATATAGTAGGATTATCATTAAATATTAATCCGATAGAGTTCAACTTACCATTATTACCTGAAGGTTTTCAGCTAGCAAATGAACAATACAAAATCAGTGAACAGTTCTCTGTATTTGTACCAATATTAGTATCATCATTTCTTTGGCTTATATATACATGCATGGTAGAAGAAACTTCAAAAACAAATGCTCAAAAAGTTTTTTCATTTTACTCAACATTGATATTTTTGAGCTTAATTATATATAGCGTGATTATGTGGATAATATATAAATGCGATATTAAAAATGCGGATAACATAGTTACAAAATGCCAAGTAATCTCGGGTGATTATATTTTTCTGACCTATACAACTTTCATATCAATTATAGTATTTATATTAGTTATAGATTTATTTATAGCAATATCACAAGCACATCAAACCATGGTAGCGAGAAACGGCCCAACGGAACCAATTTAATTATGACCATACCCGACCTACTTACAATATTTATAATACTACTTTTAACAGGTACTGTAGTTTTTGGAATACATGCATTTAAGCTCGAAATACAAGGGTTAATCAATCACTCTAAGCTCATATTAAAAGAAATCTCTGATGAGAAACTTGACTCCCTCATTGATAACTCAAAAAATATAGACCTTGAAATATCATCCGAAGAATGTATCGGTGCGTTGAATTCCCTAATTAATTTTCTAGAAAAAGAAAAACCTGACTACATTGTTGGGATTCATCCTGGTGGTCAGATTATTAGTGCCTACATTGCAGCAAAAATGGTATATGGAAATGAAAGATGGGGGTTCGCTAATACTGAACCAGCCAGATTACCAAAAATGTCAATTTCATTCCCCCCTCCCTCAGAAAATAAAAATTATATATCTGGCAGAAAAGTTGTTTTTATTGATGATATTTCTCGCTCTGGACGCACTTTAAGTTTAGTAGAAAAATGCTTTAGGTTAATGCTACTAAAAAATCTCATCAAATTTAGAGAAGCAAAATTTACAGTGCTTATAGAAGCAGTCAAAAAAGGAGAAAAAGGAATTGATCGCTTTAAAACACCTGATTGGTTTTATTATCGCACAACATACAAAGAACTAAAACTTCCTTGGTCATTTCTTAGTGATCAAATAAAACTCGCATATGAAGAACGACAAAATCAAGGAGATTTTGATCAAAACTTCATCGACTTCCATGAAAAATTAACCTCAGATTTTAATTTTGCTATACATGTTGCAAATCAAATTATTGAAAAATCTATTAAAATAAACTGCGAAACAATTATTTCTGACTACCAAAAAATCACTGAACAAACAAAATCTCGTACATCATAAAAACGAGAGATTTTTCGTCCCACCTAGGCAAGGTGGTTTTGAGGAGCGCAGAATATAAGAGCATATTTGAGCACCGCAAAAATCACCCAAACACAAACTCAATCCACCCACACGAAGAAGGAAGCACGTCCCCGAGCAGGGGAAAGTGCGAACATGGCGTCCCGCGACAGCGGCGCCCGGCACGAGTGCCGCCCGTCGGAGGGCCTGGAGCAGCTTCGCTCCAGAATAGCCAGTGAGACAAAAGAGAACCCCGTGTTAAGCCGCCTGCGCCTTAGCGTCGATAAGCCTAACAATATCCGCCATTATATCATTCAACTGGAAGTCTTTGGGCGTATATACAGCAGCAGCACCAGCAGCTTTAAGAAGCTCAGCATCTTCTGGTGGAATAATGCCGCCAACAACCAATGGAATATCAGAGATGCCAGCCGTCTTCATGCGCTCAAGCACGTCTTTAACAAGTGGCACATGAGAGCCTGAAAGGATAGACAAACCGATCGCATGTACGCCTTCTTCAAGAGCCGCGTTAACGATCTGCGCTGGTGTTAAACGAATGCCTTCATAAACAACTTCCATGCCCGCATCACGCGCCCGCACTGCAATTTGCTCTGCGCCATTAGAGTGCCCATCAAGGCCAGGCTTACCAACAAGAAACTTAATCCGGCGGCCAAGTTTATCTGATACGGCGTCGACTGTAGCCCGCACTTCAGAGAGACCAGAAGCATCAACATTCGCCGCTTTACCAACGCCCGTTGGCGCACGGTATTCACCAAACACTTCGCGCAAGCAGTTGCCCCACTCACCCGTGGTCACACCAGCTTTCGCAGCCGCAATGGATGGCTCCATAATATTGCGGCCTTCTTGGGCTGCAGATTTTAAATCTGCCACAGCTGCATCACAAGCAGCCTGATCACGATCAGAACGCCATTGTTGCAAGCGCTCAACTTGCTCCTGCTCAACCCAATCCGGAATGGTGAGAATGCCCCCATCAGCGCCTTGCGCTAGCGGGCTTGGCTCGCTTTCTGTCCATTTGTTCACACCAACAACAACCTGGTCACCAAGCTCAATGTCGCGCAAACGCGCTGTGTTGCTCTCAACCAGTTTTTGCTTCATGTAAGAGCTCTCAACCGCTGCAACCGCGCCGCCCATTTCTTCAATGCGCGCCAGCTCATCACGGGCCTCAGCTTTTAGCTCTTCAACCTTGCGGTCAATCTCAACTGAGCCATCAAAGATGTCAGCATATTCGAGCAGATCAGTTTCATAAGCCATAATCTGCTGCATGCGAATTGACCATTGCTGATCAAACGGGCGCGGCAAGCCCAGCGCTTCGTTCCACGCAGGCAATTGAACAGCTCTGGCTCTTGCATTTTTCGAGAGAACAACAGCCAGCATTTCAATCAAAATACGATAAACATTATTTTCTGGTTGCGGCTCAGTGAGCCCAAGGGAGTTCACCTGCACACCATAACGGAAGCGGCGGAATTTAGGATCTTCAACGCCATAACGCTCACGCGTAATCTCATCCCACAAATCAACAAAGGCGCGCATCTTGGATAATTCAGTTACAAAACGCATGCCCGCATTCACAAAGAATGAAATCCGCCCAACAACAGCTGGGAAGTCTTCATCAGCCACTTCACCAGAGGCCTTCACCATATCCAATACAGCAATACCCGTTGCAAGCGCAAAAGCAAGTTCTTGGACAGGCGTCGCACCAGCTTCTTGCAGGTGATAAGAACAGACATTCGTCGGGTTCCATTTCGGCACTTCTTTGTAAGAATATGTGATCACATCCTTGATCAAACGCATAGATGGCTCTGGCGGGAAAACATACGTCCCGCGCGAAAGGTATTCTTTAATAATATCATTTTGAACAGTACCTGAGAGTTTCGCTCTGTCAGCGCCCTGGTCCTCAGCTGTTGCAATATAAAGAGAGAGCAACCACCCAGCCGTCGCATTAATCGTCATCGAGGTATTCATATTCTCTAGAGGGATACCATCGAAAAGCGTGCGCATATCACCAATATGAGAGATCGGCACCCCAACCTTACCCACTTCACCTTTTGCTAGCGCATGATCGCTGTCATAACCAGTTTGTGTTGGTAGATCGAAAGCAACTGAAAGGCCCGTTTGGCCTTTGGCCAAATTATTCCGATAAAGCTCATTAGAAGCTGTCGCCGTTGAGTGGCCAGCATAGGTACGAAATAACCATGGGCGGTCTTTGGGACGATCTTTTTTAGGGGTATCAGTCATAAATTCACTCTCTCATCAAAATGTTCAGGCCAGATATACCGTACCTAAAATAAAAAATCGAGCGCGCCAAGCGAGAAAATTCTTCATCTTTTAGCCAAAAAACAATAAGAGACACTAATTTATTCCCATTTTGAGGAAAAGAGGTTCTCTACTACCTAAATGAGCTATAGATGGAACGAAATTTTAACCATGTTTTGGGGGAACTTATTTAATAAAATCAAGTGATGATGCCGCCTAATCGAGAAGTACAATGAAGTAATTATTCATAATACAATGGAGTAACGGGCATGACTTGGATTTTACTTGGGTTTATATCTTTTTTCCAAGAAAGCTACTGAAGCTAAATAAAACTTGCATATACCTCTCTAAATTTAAGCCGGTATATTGCGAGGTTTTTTTCCTCGGCCTGGCCCACCTGACTTAGGTTTGTTACTTTTATCAGTCTTGTTTTCAGACTCAATTTGCTTTTGCGAATGTCCTCCGGAAAGCTTTTCCAGAATTTCAGGAGACATCACAATTTGAGTATGTGGATATGGAATAGAAATATTCGCCTCATCAAGGGCCAATTTAACTTTTCGCGTTAAATCAAAATTCAAATCCCAATAAGTAGATCGGTCTGTCCAGGCTCGAATTTCCAAATCAACAGAACTAGCACCTAAAGCACGCACAACAACCAATGGCTCTGGTGAGCGATGCACCCGGCCATCATCAAGCAAAACCTGCATCAGCACATCACGCGCATTATCCATATCAGCATCATAAGAAATACCAACCTGCATATCAAAACGGCGGCGCGGTAAGCGGCTATAATTGGTAATGGTATTCGACCATAATATCGAGTTCGGCACCGCAATAAACAAACCCTGCACAGTATGCATGCGGGTCATGAACAAGCCGGTTTCATCTACAGTACCACCAACATCTCCCGCTTCAATATAATCCCCTTTTCTAAAGGGGCGAATGACCAACAACATGATGCCAGCAGCTACATTTTGCAAAGTGCCCTGCAGAGCCAAACCAATGGCCAGGCCAGCAGCACCAAGAACAGCAAGAAAAGAGGTTGTCTCAATGCCAAAATTAGCAAGCGCCATGACAATAGTGAGAAAAATAATCGCATAACGCACTGTCTGTGCAAGTATTGGTACAAGGGTTTGATCAACCCCTTTAATCGAACCAAATTGATTTCGAATAGCAGCCGCTGCCAAACGAGCAAGAATGAAACCAGCAATAACCAAAGTAGCCGCAATGCCAATTTTAATAGAAAGCGAAAATGTTTTTTCAGCTGCGACCTCAGCAAGCTGAGCCACTTCATTAACATTCACTTTTTCAGAAACTTTTTCGACAATGGAAACCAAAATCAAAACCTTTTAAATTATGACGCAAAACAAGTTTATTAAAATCGAAACCATTACAATTCAGATAGAGATAACACACCGTCAAAGCCATACGAAAATTCTATTTTTAATTATTTTTCAATTCAAGAGCAGTGTCTAACTGAGATAAAAAACGGACAACTTCCGCAACGAGAGGAAAATCATATAAATCATTATGGCCAGCACCTTCAATGACTTTCAT
>CAXIDO010000017.1:0-13115 GCA_964022745.1 uncultured Methyloligella sp.
TTTACAATACTTTGGTGCATATTGGGCCGGTATTGATGCTGACGACGATGGTTTTGGTTTGTGGGCTTGCTGTGACAATTTTAAGTGAATTGCCCTCCATGAGGCAATTTGGTAGCTTAGCTATGACAACGTTGATTGCAGCCGTGTTGGCAGATTTGTTTATTTTACCTGCTATCATTCTTTCAACTTGTAAAGAAAAGCTTGCAAAACCTAAAAGCTCATCTTAAAAAATATGTATAAGAATTAAGGATTTAGTTGTATGAAGTTTTTACGAAGTGCTGTGAATTTGAAAAAATGCTCCCCTTCAGCATTTGGAGTTGTTTCAGCGTTTTTGCTCGTTCTTGCGTTTACGTTTGCAGGTACTGCAACTGCTAGCGCGAAAAACCCTTTTAAAAAGGTTGCTGGTAGCTGGAGAAGCGCCGGTGCTGTTGCTACCGTTTCGGGTAATCGTGAAAGAGTGAAATGCCGGGCTCGTTACAAGGTGCCAGGCAAAAAAGTTTCTCTTGCTTTAAAATGCTCAGGACCTGGTTATTTTATTAACGTCCGGGTTAATGCGCGGGTGAACGGGGGCAGTGTTTCCGGTTCATGGAGTGAAAGTAAATATGCTAAAAGCGGTTCTTTAAACGGCAGTGCCTCTAAATTTAACTCAAACCTCTCATTTTGGGGTGGTGGTGTTAGTGGTAGTATGAGTATTTCTCTGAAGAGTTCTCGCCGTCATAGAATGGTTATTCATGCAGCAGGAAACAAGATTGTTATTCCTCTGAGACGATAAATTTTACCGTTTTATGTCACATAGCTGTTGTTTTTTGTGACATAGAGGCAACATTGTGTTTTCAATTATAAGGACTGCTTTTTTGAGCGGTCCTTTTTTGTATCTGAATGAATTTGAGTTTTGATGTGATTAAGCAATTGTTATCTTTATAGTATTGCGGGTTTAATTGCGTTTGCTTGGGGTGAATTTTTTGTTCTTAATACAATTTGTTTTTATTGATTCTAAGGTTGTACCGTGAAAATACCCTTCCACCTGATTGCGCAATTAAACACTCTTGGCTAGAGTTTACTCGTTCGAGTTTCATAAAACTGTCATATTAGCGTCAGTGTTATGTAAGTTTTAGTCGAGTTTGAGTTGGAGGGTTGTGTATGGTTTACCTTCGTAATGAATTTTTGAAACGCTTTTGTTCAACAAAGGCTGTTTCCTATATTTATTCATGTTCTTTTTGTCTCCTTCTTTCCAGTATTCTCACCACAAATTTTTATATGACCGTTGCTAAGGCTGGTGGCTTTGCTATCAGAGAGCAATCGACTTTAGGACTTGGTGCTGCGTTTGCTGGCATTGCAGCTGGAGACGAATTGAGCTCTATTTATTGGAATTCGGCCGCTGTTGCCTCAGCAGGTAAAGGGCTCACGACCGAGTCTCATTATGCGGTTATTGTTCCAAGCGTTACAATTGACCCGGATGAGGGATTGTTTGGTGGGTTGTTATCAACCAATGCTACAGATATTGGCAAAACAGCTCTCGTACCGGCAAGCTATGGATCATGGCGCATCAATGACAAGTTGGTTCTCGGTTATGGTTTTAATGCTCCTTTTGGATTGAGTACTGAACCTGATGACCGCGGTTATGCTGGTCAATTTGATGCCAGAAAAGCCGCTTTAAAAACTCTCAACTTTAATCCTGTTCTTGGGTATCAAATATCACCGACTTTGAATGTTGGTGTTGGTTTGCAGGTAATGTATTCGGAATTGAAAATAAAGCAGGCAACTACACTTGGTGTTCTTCCTCCTTCTGCTACTAATCCTTCATCGAATTTAAAAGGTGATGATTGGAGTTACGGATTTACGGCTGGTTTTTTATGGAAGCCGGTTAAAGGAACGAGCCTAGGGGTTGGTTATCGTTCTCGAATGGAGACTACTCTTGAAGGTGATCTCAATGTTGATGGTTTCCCGGCTTTAAGTCGTGGGATTAAAGCTGAAGGTTTTGATTTGCCGGATATGGTTACGGTTAGTTTTCGCCAGGACCTGTCAGATAGTTTGAGGTTGCTTGGTACGTTTGAATGGAGCAATTGGAGTGTCCTTCAAGTTGTGACCGTTACCGATAGCACAACAGGTGCTTTTGTTTCATCATTTAGCCCTAAATGGGATGATGGGTACTTTTTCTCAGCTGGCTTGGAATATGATTATAATAGCAAATTGACTTTGCGGACTGGTGTTGCTTATGAGCAATCTCCTATACAAGAAGCTTCTCAAAGATTGCTTTCTATTCCTGATACTGACCGTGTGTGGTTGAGTGCTGGTGCTACCTATAAATGGTCAGAACAAACTTCTTTTGACATTGCTTACACGCATATTTTTGGAGATGACTCTCCGATTAGTAGCGAATCCAGTTTTACTGGTGAGGTGGAAGCAGATGTTGATATTATTGGTGTTAGCATGAAGACGAAATGGGGGGCGGATGGTCCTTTTGGTTTATTAAAAGGATTGTCCAGATAAATTTCTTCTTATTTTGATTGCTAACCCAAGAAAACCAGCCTGAATGGGGACTCAGGCTGGTTTTTTTGTTTTCTTTTTCTTAAAATTTAGAAAGTGCTCGCTAGAGCATGTCACTTTATATTAGATATAAAGTGACATGCTCTATCTCTTTGTTTAAGCGTGTCATTTTTCCTAAAACCGAATCCGCTTTTAGGTGACAAGCTCTAGATATTTTATGTATATTTTACTCAAAATTACATTTTGTCGCATATTTGGGTTCAGAATCGTGAATGAGATGGTTAGAAGTGTGAAAAATAATGATCGGCAATGATTTATTGTCATATTAGGGGCGTAATACATATTTTTGTCATAGAACTGAAATTTGAATTTGAGCCACTTTATCGTGCGGTTTTTTAAGGGAGTTATCCAGCATGGCTGACTTTGAAAGAAAATACAGAACCCTTTTCATCTCTGACCTTCATCTAGGATTAGGTGCGTGTCAGGCTGATTTGTTTCTGGATTTTTTTAAAACGGTTGAAGCGGATAAGATTTATTTGGTTGGAGATATTATTGATTTCTGGCGTATTCGGCGGCGCCCTCAATGGTATCAATCGCATAATGATGTGATTCAAAAGCTCTTACGCCGGGTAAGAAAAGGGACAGAAATGATATATGTTCCTGGTAACCATGATGAAATTCTCCGCGCCTATTGTAAAATGGAGATCGGCGGTATCAAATTAAAACGTAATGATGTGCATGAGACTGCAGATGGCCGGAAAATTCTTGTTATCCATGGTGACGAGTTTGATATTGTTGTGAAGCATGCACGGTGGTTGGCACTTCTTGGAGATTGGGCTTATAATTTTGCTCTTTGGGCCAATACTCATTTCAATTGGGTGAGGCGCCGGGCTGGACTTGAGTATTGGTCGCTTTCAGCCTATTTGAAGCAACGGGTTAAAAAGGCCGTCAATTTTATTGGTGAATTTGAAAATGCGCTTATAACAGAGGCCGAGAACCGTGAGGTTGATGGGGTCATCTGTGGTCATATCCACCAAGTTGCCATGAAGCAAATTGGTGATGTGCTTTATCTAAATACGGGTGACTGGGTTGAAAGTTGTACAGCTATTGGTGAAACGATGGATGGTAAATTTGAAATTATCCGTTGGGTTAATGGGAATGCACTTATTGAACCTGAAGATCAAAAATTGATAGTAGATCGCCCTATGAACATTGAAGATGCTGCTTGAATGCGAATTTTAATTGCGACAGATGCTTGGGTACCGCAAGTTAACGGTGTTGTTCGGACTTACCAACGTTTAGAAGAAGAGCTGAGAAAACTTGGTCATGATGTCTATTTCATTACGCCTTCTGATTTTTATACTGTTCCTTGCCCGACTTATCCTGAGATAAGATTGTCTTTTGTTCGCCGGAAACATATTTCCAGATTAATTGAAAAAATTGAGCCTGATGCTGTTCATATTGCAACTGAGGGACCGATTGGTTGGTCTACAAGACATTATTGCCTCAAACAAAAACGTCCCTTTACGACTGCATATCATACACGGTTTCCTGAATATGTTACTGAGCGGGTCCCACTACCACTTTCGCTTATTTATAAATTGGTACGCAGTTTTCATAACGCGGGTGATGGCATCATGGTGGCGACCAAAAGCTTGCAAAAAGAGTTAGAGGTGAGAGGTTTTAATCCACTTTGCTCATGGACACGGGGGGTTAATACTGAAATGTTTCGACCTCGTGACAGTCGTTTGTTTGGTGATAAAAAGGTTGCGCTTTATGTTGGGCGGGTTGCACCAGAGAAGAACCTTGAAGCTTTTTTAAAACTAGATTTAGGCCTGACAAAAGTGGTTGTAGGGGATGGGCCATATTTAAAATACCTTCAAAAGACCTATAAAGATGTAACCTTTACTGGTGCAAAGGAAGGCGAAGAGTTAGCTGAATGTTATAGCTCTGGGGATGTTTTTGTTTTTCCGAGTAAGACAGATACATTTGGTATTGTGTTGCTTGAGGCAATGGCAAGCGGTGTTCCCGTGGCAGCTTATCCTGTAACAGGACCGATTGATGTTGTTGTAAATGGTGTCACAGGTTGTCTGGATGAAAATCTTGAAGACGCACTATTAGGAGCATTAAAATTAGACCGTAATATATGTCGCACTAAGGCTCTTGAATTCAGCTGGCAGAGATGTGCTGAAGTGTTTCTTGAAAATTTAAAACCGCTTGGTGAAGTGTCTTCATCTGTCGATTTATCTGAACGAGCATCTGGATGATATTTTCACTATGCTCATTGATTGCTATTGGACTTGATGACTAGGGCAAGTAGTGCTTACCGGAAAACAAGAATATTGGGTAAGTACGTCTGTATCATTGCAAGAGCGTAGAGTTCTTACCTTGATAGGCTTGTGTTGCACAGGTTTTCTACCTTATTCGTTTAACAGTATTTGCTCCTGCATTTCAGTTAGATTTTCGATGTCAGCTTCTTCAAGGTTGTTGATTTGATCTTGCGATGTGATTGGATTTTCTGTTGCTTCAGCTAAATTTGTTTCGGACAAATCCATTTCAAGTTCACCGGTCTCTGGTGGGGACATTTCTGATCCGATTTCCGGGCTTTCAAGATCGGTGATCTCGATGTCTCCAAAATCCATTTCACTCAGGTCCATCTCGTTTGGAGGTGTTTCACCTGAGATGGTATCATCTGTGGTTGTTTCTATAGCACCTTGTGATAACTCAACATCTGTATCCATAGCAGCCATTGGATCTAGTGATGGGGTGCTTTCGGCAATATCAGTAAGGTCTGTAGAAGCTAAGTCTGTTTCAAATTCGGCAACATCTATATCGTCGAGGTCATGACTTTCTTGAAGAAGAGGGTTTGTTTCTTCCAAAGATGGCTCTACTGGAGATTGAGGTTCTATATTTGTATCAGTAGTTAGATCTAAAGGCGCATCATTAGAAGCTTGCATTTCATCAGATTGAACTTCATCAAGTGAAGCAAAATTTTCTTCTGCTGCCTCGTCTAAAGGGTTTGTGATAGGTGTTACAAGCTCTGTTGCTAACATCTCTTCTGGTTCGAGGGCGAGCATGCTCTCTTCTTCTGGAGCTGCTTCATTAATTTCCAGGCTGCCAGTTGATAGCTCTTGTGAGGCGTCAAGTTCTGCTTGATCGTTTGCCTCTAGTGCAAATTCATCACCTGTTTCTTCAAAAGAGGGCTCTTCCATTGTCTGATCAGAATTTATCTCAATTTCAGATACTGGTTCACCTAAGTCCATTGGGGGCTCGTCAGTTTCAACTGACATGTCTTCAGTTGAGAGCTCAGATGTTTCTGCTTCTGGGCTCATAGCTGGCTCAGCATCAGTTTCAACATCAATGGCATCAAAACTCATAGCGTCGACATCTTCACTGTCCATAATTTCAGAATTAGGAACTGCGTCTGTTTGTTCGCCGATTGCGTCAAATGACATTTCGTCGACCATATTCTGATCTGATGTGCCATTTGCTTCGGAACTTTCATGTGTGTCTGTGAGCATTGTGTCAACGCACCCTTGCTCTAGACCATCTCCTTTAAGAGCAGGTCCATTTAACAAGTGGCTGTCTGGGCGAGTATCTGTATTTTCCTGAATGGGGCCTTTATTATTTTCGCCCGTTTCACCTTGCAAATCCCAAATATCAATCATCGCATTGACACGGTTTTCAATGTAGCAAAGTGCTTGCACGACTTTCGTTGTGCGTTGACCTGTTATATCTTGAAAAGAACAGGCTGTATAAATGTCTGTTGTTTTTTCATCAATTTTGTCACAGGGCGCATCTTCTGCACCAGTTTCACGTAAAGACCATGCCGCTTCCTGGATTTCTTCTGCGGCTTCCAGAATTGTGTTTGTGGCATTTTCAGTTGATTCGACGATAGCGCTGAGTTCTTCGGTCGCTGTGATGATTTGGTTGTCTTGCTCATCATTCGGTTTGATAGAGGCGATCTCTTCGCGGGTTTTAGCAATCGCTTTTGACATCTCAATGATGCTCATGCGGATTGGATCAATTTCCTGGGTAACTGCAGGAGCTTCTTGCTTTTCACTTAATGTGTTTTCGATGCGCTGAATAGCTGACAACAGTTTTTGCGTGTCTTCAGGGCGATTTCGCTGTATGTATTCTTCTAAGAACCAGCGGCCGCGAGGATTTTGCAACAATGCGTCTTCAATGAGTTTGTAATCTTCCTCACTGCTGACATTCGTTTCAGTTACTTCATTTTCATTTGTCGAATTTGAGCTTACTTGGGTCATGTGCGCATATCATTGTTTGTTTGGTTGTTGCTACTTTAAGTGATTCGCAATTTGTTTTATTCGTCTAAATTTTGACTTTACACCTATATCATTCACTGAAATCTCTAATAAATCGTTGAGCTCATGAAAAACACTGACTCTCAGACAACTGATAGTGCCTTTCAACTTAAGCTTTCGCTGTTTTACGTCATGCTATTTTTAAGTGTGGGGTGTTATTTGCCCTATTTTTCGATTTGGCTGAAAAATCAGGGGCTGAATGGGGATCAGAGCGCTTTTATTTTAGCTGCTCCCATGATAATTCGCATCGTTTTTACGCCGATTGTGAGTATTTGGGCTGATTATGAGGGAAATTATCGGAAAATTTTGATTATTTTGGCGCTTGGTTCTTTGCTTTCTCTTTGTGTCATGAGCCAAATTAGTGGCTTTTGGGCGATTTTTGTTGTCGCTTCATTAAATGCTGTGTTTGGTAGCTCTCTTATTCCGCTGACAGAAACATTGGCTGTTATTGGGGTGAAAGTTAATCAATTACGCTATGGGCGAGCGCGTTCCTGGGGATCAGCTGCGTTTATAGCCGGGAGTTTGCTCACTGGAATTTTGGTTGATTTCTATGGACCTGAGGTTGTTTTACCTTTTTTGATTTGTACAGCAATAGGTATTGTTTGTGCCGCGTTATATTTGCCGCCACCACAAGGGAAGGGCCGGCTTAGGGATGCTGTATCTGGCGGTAAAATATCTTGGAGCGGTATATTTGGTTTGCTTCGCCATCCTGTGTTTTGGGTGTTTTTGCTTGGTGCTGGCCTGGGGCAAGCTTGTCATGCTTTTTACTATGGGTTTTCATCACGGCTTTGGCAGGATTTTGGTTATTCGGGCTGGTTGATTGGGGTGCTTTGGACAATCGGTGTGGTGTCTGAAATTTTGCTCTTTTTGTATTTTGGTGATTGGCTGCGCCGTTTTAATCCGGTGTTATTAATTGTTGTCGGAGCTTTTGCGGCATTTGTTCGTTGGATGATGATGGGGATAGAGCCTGATTTATGGCTGGTGATTTTTTTGCAAATTTTGCATGCTTTTTCATTTGGCCTGGCTCATCTGGGGGCGATGTATTTTATCGGACTTGCTGTGCCGGATCGTTTATCTGCAACAGCCCAAGGGGTTTATGCGACAATGAGTATGGGCGTGTTTATGGGGATCGCTGTTTTGATTTCTGGGCCGCTTTATGATTCTGTTGGGTCATCGGGGTATTTTGTGATGGCAGGTTTTGCGGCTTTTAGTGTTCTTGTGGCTTTGTGTTTATTGTCGATGTGGGATAAAGCTTACATTGTCGAGGATTGATTGAAAAAACTCTAGAACTTATTGTTTTAGTTGAAACTTAACCCCATAGAGTTCTGTCTGGTGGGGTGAGGATGCCGTTGTGCTCCTTAAGCCCGTTGTCTCTATCATTTAACAATAATAGAGGGCCGTCCAGGTCGACCCAATCAGCGCCTTTGGTGAGTACAAAGGCTGGAGCCATGGCGAGGGATGTGCCCACCATGCAGCCCACCATAATTTTGAGATTGGCATTGCGAGCGGCCATGAGTGTTGCCAGTCCATGAGTGAGGCCGCCGGTTTTATCTGTTTTGATGTTTATCGCCTGATATTTTTTTGCGACATCTTCTATGTCATCAATGGTGTGGAAACTTTCATCGGCGCATAAGGGGACCGGGGATGTGATGTTGTAAAGAATGTTATCGAGGTTGGTTGGCAAAGGTTGTTCTACAAGTTCGATTTTGCATTCATAGGCGATATCAAGAAGTGGAAAGAGAGTTTGCGCTGTCCAGCCTTCATTGGCATCAATAACCAGGCGGTGCTGGGGCAGTGCTTTTCTAACAGCACGCATGGTTGCTGCGTCTTTTTCATAACCGCCACCAAGTTTTAATTTAAGAAGTGGATGGTACTGAGCCTTGAGGGCGTTTTCCGCCATCTTTTCAGGGGCGTCGAGAGAAATTGTAAAACAGGATAATACGGGGGTTAGTTCGCCCATATTCAACATAACTGATGGTGGCTGGTTATAATATTTGGCTTCAAGATCCCATAACGCGGCATCAATTGCGTTTCTAGCGGCACCAGCTGGCATGGCATTGAGTAATTGCATTCGGGTGATGCCTTCTTCTACTTGTTTGCTGACATCCTTGATTTGTTTCATTACGGATTTGCATGTTTCTCCGTAGCGTCCATAGGGGACGGCTTCTCCGCAGCCCTTTAAATCACCCTGTGTAATTTCAACATAAATAACTTCCGCATGGAGTTTTGCCCCGCGATAGATGCGAAAACTCCCATTAATTGGCCATTTTTGACGGGTAACCGTTAGATTGCAACGCGGCATTATTTTATTCGACCGTTTATTTCTTATTAAAATTCGTGCTGAAATGATGTTTTACAACTCTTAGCTGTATTTTTCATTATCATCTAGATTAGAGTTAATTTATGATTATTGAGTAAAGCCATAACTTGGGTAATAAATATGTCTTTAAATCCTAAGTGTTGTTTTTTGTTTCAGCCTCTGTGTTTGTTTCGGCTTTTGTGAATGTGATGTTTTAAATATTAATGCAAATATTGTGCAAAATTTAAGGTCATGACTATTGATTTGTCATGTTTTAGGTTTTTACCTTAACTGAGATTAATATTAAAAATATGGCTTAAATTATCTGACTTAATTATTGGAAGTTTCGTTTATGGCGTCTTATGACCAAACTGACGATCGGCAAAGTAAGGGGGCGCTCTTTGGCTCAAAAGGGGAGACTTCCTCTCGGCCAGCTCTTGAATGGAGCGGCGGAGAGAATGGTTACCTCTTGCGCATTTTCGGTGATTGGCAGGTGCGTCATGTGCGCGGTATTGCAAAAGAAATAAAAAAACTAAAATGCGGTACTGCTGGGACTGGCCCAAAAGGTCTTACTGTTGATATGGCTGGTCTTTCTGCTCTGGATACAGCTGGGGCGATGCTTATTCTTGATATGAATGAGCTTTTGAAGTCCAAAGGTTATACACCTGAAATTGTTAATGCGCGTGAAGCGGATCAAATTTTGTTTGAGCTCATTTCTCGGCATCCGCGTGAACGAGGTGACACCGAAGTCAAAAGCAGCATGGTACTTGATCTTGTGCGTGACCTTGGTGAAACCGTTCTCTCGATCGGGCGTGATATTATTGAAATTACTGCCATGATTGGGCAGGTGACGCTTTCTCTTCTTGGGTTGATCATTCGTCCCTGGCGCCTTCGTTTTACTTCGCTTGTCCATCATATGGAACATGCAGGCCTGAAGGCAGTTTCGATTATTTCTCTGATTTGTTTTTTAATTGGCGCGGTTATTATGCAGCAGAGTGTTGAGCAATTAAGGGCCTATTCGGCTGAATATTTCTCTATTGATATGCTTGGGATTTTGGCGCTTCGTGAGGTTGGTGTTTTGCTCACCTCTATCATGATTGCTGGTCGTTCTGGGGCGGCTTTTACTGCTGAAATTGGCTCAATGAAAATGCGTGAAGAAGTTGATGCCATGCGTGCGCTGGGTATAGACCCTGTTGAAACCTTAATCGTGCCGCGAGTGTTGGCGCTTGTCATTGCGCTACCGCTTCTTACTTTTATCGGGAATATAATGTGTTTGGCGGGCGGTGCGTTCATTGCCTATCAAGTTATGAATATCGATCTGCAGTCATTTGTTGAGCGGTTAAATGATGGCGTTGATATTCGTCATTTCTATGTGGGTTTGATTAAAACACCATTTGTTGCCTTAATTATAGGCATTGTAGGCACTTTAGAAGGCATGAGAGTTCAGGGTAGTGCTGAGTCTCTCGGAACGCATGTGCGGGCTTCTGTGGTGAAATCTATTTTCCTTGTAATTATACTGGATGCAGCGTTTGCTATGGCTCTGACTGCGATGGGAATTTAATATGGTTGCTTTAGAAATGCCCCGTTCGAACCCGATTATTGAGGTGCGCCATTTGCACAAGCAATTTGGCTCTCAGGTTGTTTTTGAGAATCTGAACCTTGATGTTTATGAGGGGGAGGTTCTTGGTATTGTTGGGCAATCTGGTGGTGGTAAGTCTGTTTTGCTGCGTTGTTTAAATGGTTTAGAGCGGTATTCGGCAGGCAGGATTAGTTTTTTTGGGCAAGACACTGCGGAGATGAGCGGTAAGGATTTACGCCATGTTGAGGCGCGATCAGGTCTTTTATTTCAAGATGGTGCCTTGTTCTCAGCTCTTACTGTACTGCAAAATATCCAGGTGCCAATGCGCGAGCATATATCCCTGCCTAAAAACATTATGGATGAACTTGCCTATTTGAAAT
This sequence comes from uncultured Methyloligella sp., assembly GCA_964022745.1. GTDB lineage: Bacteria > Pseudomonadota > Alphaproteobacteria > Rhizobiales > HXMU1428-3 > HXMU1428-3. The sequence goes on from CAXIDO010000017.1 coordinate 11,071, forward strand.
TGGCTCTTGTGGGCTTACCAGCGAATGCCGCGCATAAATATCCGTCTGAACTTTCAGGGGGGATGCGCAAGCGGGCCGGTCTCGCTCGCGCTTTGGCATTGGACCCTAAGATTGTGTTTCTTGATGAGCCGACTGCGGGACTTGATCCTATTGGTGCAAATGAATTTGATCTGCTTATTCGTGATTTGCAGCGTACTTTAGGCTTAACTGTATTCATGGTAACACATGATCTGGATAGTATTTTTGCCATATGCGACCGGGTTGCCGTATTAGCAGACCGCAAAATTGTACGGCATGGGTCGCCAGCGGAATTGACAAAAGATCCGGGACATCCGTGGATTAAATCTTATTTTTGTGGTGAGCGTGGGCGTAAAGCACAAAGCACTGCGAAGGATACTGCAACTTAAACTTAATTCTAGCTTTGGCTGTTAAGGGCCATAATTATTAGGTCAGATAGTTTTAGATAGCTGTGAAAGCTTGAAATTGAAGGATTGAGAAAATGGAAACGCGCGCAAATCATTTATTGATCGGTGGTTTTGTTATTGCCCTGGTGATTGCTGTGATTAACTTTACCTTCTGGATGCAGAAGGGCGGGGTTGAAAATCAAACGCGCGATTATTCTATCTATTTTAATGGAGCGGTGACAGGCCTTAGCCGCGCAAGCCAAGTGTTATTTAACGGTATTCGCATTGGACGTGTTCATTCAATAAATATTGATGAAAAAGATGCGCGACGCGTGTTGGTTATTGTTCGCTTGCAAAGAGGCATTCCTATTCGCAAAAATTCACAAGCTCAGCTCGTTTCTCAAGCGCTGACGGGGGTTGCGGCCGTTCAAATTACGCCTGGTACAGCTGATGAACCGTTATTAGTGGCGCTTGCAGAACAAGGAGAGCGTCCTGTGATCACAGCATCTCCGGTTGTCTCAGGTTCTTTGACCGATGCGGTGCCAGAGATTATGGGGAATGCTAACCTACTATTAAAACGTTTGAATACTATGATTGCTGATAATGAAACTTCAATTAGAGCAACGGTGAAGAATGTTGAACTATTTTCAGAGACTTTAGCAACTAAAAGAGAAGATGTTGCTACAATTATCTCTGATGTGAAGGCTTTATCGAGTTCCTTAAAAGCAACAGCTCAAAAAATTGATAAAACCGTAGATCAGGTCTCTGGTATTTTTGGTGGTGAGGGGTATTCTGTTTTGGATGATGCAAAAGCCGCTGCTCAATCTATCAAATCGATGGCGGAGAATTTAGAAAAATCGCTAGGAAATGGCCCTCAGGAGGTTATGACGGCCGCAAAACGTAGTTTGAGAGAGTTTGAGCTGTTTGCACGTGATGGCCGAAAAGCGGCGCAAAGTCTCGATCGCGTGCTTGAAAAGATGGATAGTAACCCACAAAGCTTTATATTTGGTGGTGGGAATGTGCCTAAATACAATCCTAGCAATTAAGCCTTAAATCCATTATGTTTGGGGTGTTTTTATATAAAAAATTAACCGTCACTCGTTAGATTCGATTTGATGGCTGATTTAAGTAATTAAGTACGGTCAGATATGGGGGCCGAAGTATTTGTATGTTTGGTAGTCGATTACAAAAACTTATAAAAGCATTCGGGGTTAGCCGTCTCTTTTTTGCGCTTCAGTTGCCCACAAGCAACCGCGCTGTTTTAGAGACCATTCTACCTTTTCGGAGCGAACGCTCTGGCTTTATGGCTATTTTAGCCCTATTAACAACTCTTTCGATATTGGGGGGCTGCTCACTTTCTGGTGCCGTTAAAGGCGCCTTATCTGATGGCACACCTTCTCAAACATTTGATCTTGTTCTTGACCGTGATCTAATTAAAAGATCCAGCCGCTTATCAACCCAAATTGTAGTGCAATTACCGGCTGCTGTTAAAGCTCTTGCGGGTGATAATATTCTTGTCAAACCGTCTCCAACTCAAGTGACATATTACGGTGATGCGGTTTGGAGTGATAGATTACCTAAATTACTGCAAGCTCGTATGGTCGAAGCACTTCAAGTCTCTGGCCGGTTTAGAGCTGTTAG
>CAXIDO010000018.1:0-12965 GCA_964022745.1 uncultured Methyloligella sp.
AAAATGGAAATTGGCCTGCCTGATTATTTACACACCAATAAACCAACAAAACTTACGTGGAGTTTCCTGCTTCCTTTTAGGAAATAAGAATACTCTTACCTTGGATTTAAATAATGAGAGTTAATGTAGCGTAGGGTGTGCAAATTTTATAAATGTGGCCCTTTCCTCAACCTTAATAAATATTGATAGGAAAATACCGCAACATCAATTCTTCGAATGTGCCGGTTTTTCTAATCCGATTGATAGCATCATTCATCTCGATGCGAAGTCTCATATCACCTTTGTTAATGGCAATAGAAAGTCCTTCACCAAAATATTTCGCATCCCAATAAGCATCCCCATGAAACTTGCAGCATTGTTTTGAAAGTGAGCCATTGAGCCAAAACATAATTTGTATGGCATCACCAAAGAGATAATCAACCTCTCCATTTTGCAAAGCATTATTTGCCTGAGACTGAGTGCGGAATTGCTTAATCTTCGCCGACTTAAAAAAACGTTTTATGTAAGCTTCATGGGCTGTTTTTCCAACAACACCAATTTGTTTTCCAGTCAAACGATCTGGGTTTGGAGCTGGTTGAGGGCGAGATTTCAAGATGGCAAAACGACCAGGCATCCTCATATAGCTGTTCGTAAAATCCAGGTTTTTAATATTCGCTTTGTTAATGGCAAGTCCTGCGATGATGGCGTCAAAATCTCCGCCTTTAAAGGCTTGAGAAATATTCTGCCAGGAACGAACTTGAATTTCGCAGCGCACAGTCATTTCGCGGCAAATTGCATTGGCCAAATCAATGTGAAAACCAGATAGATTGCCCTCTTCATCATAATAATTAAAAGGAGGGTAATCATCAGCGGTGAGAAAGCGTAAAAAAGTTCTCTCTTTTTGTGCAGGTGGGTCTGTCGGTTTTTTCTCTTGAGCACTAGTGGGATGAGAAGAAAACAATCCATTCATAAAGAGTGCACAAGTCAGTAACGAACTGACTAATAAAAATGACAACATAAATCTAGATTTAAAAAACAACATGAGATTATTCTGCCCCAATTTCATTAGTTTGTTTTATTAGTTGGTTTCATTAGTCGATGAATTTAAGTGCGACAAATCTTTATAAAGAGGTGTCGTTCCGCTTAAAGGGTTATTTGGATCCCACTTGATGTTAACTGATTGAAACTGGCAAGTAAGCGTATCAATCAATAGGAGGCGCCCCACAAGCCCCTCACCAATACCGGTAATTTCTTTTATGGTTTCTGTTGCTTGCAAAGTTCCAACAACACCGGCAATCGCCCCTAAGACCCCAATTTCGGAGCAAGAAGCAACAGTGCCTGGCGGCGGTGCTTTAGGGAATATGCAGCGATAATTAGGGTTAGGCTCACCCTGTTCGTTTTTCTCAGCTGCACGAAACGTAGTGATATGCCCATCAAAGGGGCCAATGGCAGCAAAGACAAGAGGCTTTTTCGCAAAAAAGCAGGCATCGTTTACCAAATAACGGGTTTCAAAATTATCAGACCCATCAGCGACAATGTCATAATCACTAATGATATCAAGTGCGTTCTCAGTGGTAAGGCGACAATTATGCTGCTCAACTTTCACATGCGGGTTAATGTGAGAAATCCGCTCGGCGGCACTTGCCGTTTTTGCCATATGAACGTTCTTAGTATCATGGGCAATTTGGCGCTGTAAGTTAGAAAGGCTAACAATATCATCGTCAATAATGCCAATGGTGCCAACACCGGCAGCAGCTAAATAGAGCAATAAAGGAGAGCCAAGCCCACCAGCACCAATAACAAGCACACGTGCTTGCTTTAATTTCTGCTGTCCTTGAATGCCAAGTTCTTTGAGAATTATATGGCGTTTATAGCGCTCAATTTCTTCACTACTAAGTGTCATGGTCTTAACTTTGTCATCAAAAAATACCCATATGCCTCGAAGGTCTGCTGAGACCTTATATTGTTACATGCCCTTTATCATCATCACTTTCAGTCTCATTCGGGTTTTCAAACAAAAGGGTCGACATATAACGTTCCGCAAATGATGGGGCAAAGGTCACAACTGTTTTCCCAGCAAGCTGATTTTCTTGAATATATTTGATTGTTGCCATTAAATTGGCACCTGTTGAAATGCCACCAGGAATGCCTTCTAGTCTTGCTAGTAAACGCGCAGTTGAAAAGCTTTCTTCATTGCTGATAGTCAAAACATGGTCAATCAAAGATTTATTCACAATTGAAGGTACAAAACCAGCACCTATACCTTGAATTTTATGAGGTCCAGGATCACCACCAGAAAGAACAGGGCTATCAGTAGGCTCAACAGCAACAATTTTGGTTTTTGGCTTTTTTTTTTTTTATACAGCAGCACAGCCTGTGATCGTACCACCTGTACCAACACCAGCAACGATAGCATCAACATTGCCTTGTGTGTCATTCCAAATTTCTTCAGCTGTTGTTGCCATATGAACGGCAGGGTTTGCAGGGGACGAAAACTGAGAAGGCATAACTGAATCAGGGTTTTGCGCCATAACTTCAGCTGATTTCTCAAGAGCACCCTTCATGCCTTTTTCAGCCGGCGTCAAAACAAGTTCAGCCCCCAGGTGAGTTAGCATTTTGCGTCTTTCAATTGACATAGATTCAGGCATAACCAATATGAGCCGTAACCCTCGAGCAGCGGCGATAAATGCAAGACCAATGCCTGTGTTACCACTAGTCGGTTCAATCAAAACTGTATTTTCACCTATAGTCCCTTCTTCCATAAGCGTATCAATCATTGAAAGGCCAATACGGTCTTTCACACTGGCAAGCGGGTTGAAGAATTCCAGTTTCATCAAAATATCTGATTGAAGTTCAAAATGTTCTTTGATCTTACTCAAACGCACTAAAGGCGTATGACCAATCGTCTCAGTGATATCATTATAGATACGCCCACGCCCCATTTGAGAGATGGTCAATGGGGGAATAAATGCTTGATTATCGCTCATTTTGAACCTTTGCATGACTTGTTTATAAATTTAAATTCAGTCTATTGAGAAGTGCCGGAAGAATAAAGACCTGATTTTAGCTAAGCTGGGGTTTGTCACAATATCAATTTTTTAGCCAAAACATCGATTCAAAATGTGTTGAAAAATTAGTTTGTAATATCAGTGCATTAGCCAAAGATCGACTTGGAATGAAATATTAAAAGGCAGGATTTTTCTAATTCCCTGTTGAGCCAAAACCTTTAGCACCACGCTTAGTAAGCGAGAGTTGATCAGCTTTTGTAACTTTAACTTGTGTGACAGGTGCGATGACCATTTGTGCGATCCGGTCACCTCGGTTGATCTCAACAGGTTGTTCTGAGAGATTAATCAAAATAACTTTAATCTCCCCCCGGTAATCACAATCAATCGTCCCAGGGCTATTTAAAACCGTAACGCCAGATTTAAGTGCCAAACCAGACCGCGGGCGAACTTGAGCTTCAAAATTTTGTGGAAGTTCGATAGCAAAACCAGTGGGTATGAGGCTACGTTGCATAGGGCCTAATATAACCGGCGTCCCTTCAGGAAGAGCCGCTCTTAAATCCATTCCAGCAGCACCAGTTGTTTCATAGGCAGGTAAATCAAGCCCCTCTCCATGTGGCAATGGTGAAAGTAAAATTTCAACTTGTGTGTTAGTCATTAGCCACCCCTGTCATCTCCCGCTCGTTCTCTTTTAATTATGTTAGTTTATGGCTGAAGTGTCTCAGCTGCTTTTAGTAATACACGTCGAGCAGCCTCACTTTTAGTCACTTTCTCAAAACTCTCAACACTCTCTTTGGTTATAATATGGATAGAAGTTTCATCATTACCAAAAACATTCCCTTCAGCGCTCACATCGTTCGCGACAATCCAATCACAGCCCTTTTTCTTTAGCTTTTTCTTTGCATGCTCAATCACTGTCTCTGTCTCTGCTGCAAATCCAATGAGAAGGTGAGGGCGGTTTTCTTTTAAATCAGAAAGAGTAGCTAAAATATCAGGGTTCTCCGCAAGGTCTAAAACAGGCAAGCCATCTTTTGATTTCTTCATTTTCTGACCAGCTGATTTCTTAACCCGCCAATCCGCAACAGCCGCCGCGCAAATGGCAATGTCAGCCGGTAAATTAGCCAAAGTCGCATCCCGCATTTCACGTGCTGTTTCAACTTCAATAAAACGTAGCCCAGTAGGTGGTAACAATTTGGTGGGGCCAGAGACCAATGACACGTCAGCACCAAGTGATGCAGCCATTTCGGCCAACGCATAGCCTTGCTTACCGCTTGATCGGTTCGCTATATAACGAACAGGGTCAATCGGCTCATGGGTCGGGCCTGCGGTTATAAGAATAGACTTACCTGAAAGAGGGCCTTTTTTAACATGGAGTGCTGCTTGAATGGCTTGAACAATCTGATCTGGTTCACTAAGGCGGCCAGGCCCCGTTTCGCCGCACGCCATATCACCAACATCAGGCCCAACAAATAGAACACCATCTTGGCGTAAAGTCGCAATGTTGCGCTGGGTTGCCGGGTGGTCCCACATACGCACATTCATCGCAGGTGCCACCAACACATCCTTGTCGGTTGCAAGCAATAATGTACTGGCCAAATCATTGGCCAATCCATTTGCCATCTTGGCCATCAGATCAGCAGTCGCTGGTGCGACCACAACCAAATCAGCTTGGCGGGAAAGTTGGATATGTCCTATCTCGGTCTCGTTTTTTAAATCAAACAAGTCTGTGTGAACTTGTGTCTCAGCCAAAGTCGCAAGTGAAAGCGGCGTCACAAACTCAGCACCAGCTTTTGTAAGTACTGGGGTCACTGAAATGTTCTGTTCTTTTAAGCGGCGGATTAACTCCAAACATTTATAAGCAGCAATCCCGCCACCAATAATCAAAAGAATAGATTTCTTATCCGTCATACAATTATTTCTCACAAAAAGTACTAAGTGATGTTTATATAAGTTTTCACTCACTCAATTTCAATCTAACAAAATAAACCTAGTCCTTGTTTAGTTTTTATTAATTCATAAAAACTGCTTCTCAAACCTCATTCCGAAGAAGGGAGTGCTCTGCTTTAGAGCACGGACATGACGCCAGAAGCGTCCGGCGTTTGCGCCGCCCCGTCGGAGTGCCTGCCGCTTGTTGCGGCAGAATAGCCCGTGAGACAAAACAAAGCTAAAACAATTGTTTAAAGGCAATCGCAGAGAGGCTAAGCGCAATGAGCCAAAGTGCTATTTGGTTTGAAAGGCTCTTTTGTTGCTTTCCCTCAACCAGTTGAGTGAGGCGCTCTTCATCCATGTCTTGAACTTTACCAGCAAGACGAGAGAGACCACTCATGTTTTTCTCTAAAACAGTTAAGTGGCTGGGGATTTCATCCATGAACTGATCAAGCGCTTGCAATCCGGCAGACATCTTTTTTATCTTTGCAACAGGCCCAAGTTGATCTTGAAGCCATTCTTTAACCACCGGCTCAGAAGCTTTCCATAAATTGAGTTCAGGGTTGAGAGAGCGAGCTACACCTTCAGCGATGACCATGTTTTTTTGCAACAAAATAAGCTCTGGCCGCGCAGCCATGTCATAAACAGCAGTGTACTCAAGCAATTGACCAAGGAAGCGCGCCATAGAAATCTCAAAAGCGGCTTTATCAGCAATCGGTTCCCCAATCGCGCGCAACCCTTGCGCAAATTCTTGAACGGAATGATGATCAGGAACATAGCCAGCGTCAACATGCGCCTGCGCGGCATCCAGATAATCTCCGGTAACAAAGCCGTGTAAAATGCGCGCTAAAAACTTTTGCTCTTTAGGCTTCATCCGGCCCATAATGCCGCAATCAATCGCAACTAAATTACCAGCCTTATCGACAAACAAATTCCCTGGGTGCATGTCCGCATGAAAAAAACCATCTCGCATTGCATGGCGCAAAAATGATTGCAACACATGCGTGCCAAGGTCCGTTAGGTTGTGCCCTTGTTGCTCTAGAGCTTTAATATTCGAAATCGGCGTGCCATCAATCCACTCGGTGGTAAGGACGCGTCCTGTCGTGTGAGACCAGTGAACGTCGGGTGTTCTAAATTTTTCATCATTAGCAGTGTTCTCACTCAGCTCACTAATAGCCGACGCCTCAAGCCGAAGGTCAAGCTCAATGGTCACAGAGCGATCCAGCGTTTTTACGACCTCAACAGGCCGCATACGCTGCGCCGCTTTAGAAAAAGTTTCAACTAAATTGGCTGCAAAACGAAAACTGTCCTGATCCTGGAAAAAACGTTTCTCAATGCCAGGGCGTAAGACTTTCACAGCAACGTCTCTTTCAATCCCCTTATCAAGGATTACGGCTTTATGGACCTGAGCAATCGAAGCCGCCGCAATAGGCGGACCAAATTCAACAAATAGCTCATCGATGGAGGCACCTAGTTGCTTTTCAATCTCGGCTATTGCTTCATCTTGCGGAAAGGGGGGCAAACGATCTTGTAAAGTCGAGAGGTCTCTGGCCAGCTCAGGGCCGATAATATCACTGCGGGTTGCTAGAAATTGCCCAAGCTTTATGTAAGTGGGGCCAAGTTTAGTAAGTGCCGTCACCAAACGTTCTGATGGAGACTGATGACCAAACGGCGCTCGGAAAATCATGCCCAAAAGAGAAAAAGGCAAAAGAAAAATACGCATCAATTTCACAGGCAAAGGAGTAGGGATATGCTTGGGAAATAATGTCACGCCATAATAGGTGAGGGTAATGCCTGCTTTTATAAGTCGGTATGTATTGCTAAGTGGGTTGGCCATAAATCTATAACAATTATTCTTTTGGTTGAAACGGTTAAAGAGTAAAAAAGAGAAGGACGTTTAAGTGCGCCACCCAGAATGTAGTGCCGCAATCCCACCAGTGAGGTTTCGGTATGAGGCGCGAGAGAACCCAGCCTCTGAAATCATGGATTTAAAGACCTCTTGTTTGGGGAATTTACGAATGCTCTCAACCAAATATTGATAAGGCTCGCCATCGCCCATCACCATCTCTCCCATTTTCGGGATCACATGAAACGAAAACTTCTCATAGATCTCATCAAGCACTGGCATAGTCACCTCAGAAAACTCAAGGCAAATAAATCGCCCACCAGGCTTTAAAACCCGGTAAGCTTCTTTAAGAGCTAAATCAATACGCGGCACATTACGAATGCCAAAAGCTATCGTGTAACTATCAAATGTCTTATCTTCAAAAGGAAGGCTCTCTGCATTGCCTTCAATAAATTCGATTTTTGAAGCCGTGCCATTATCCTGAGCTCGCTCGCGTCCAACTTCCAGCATCTCACGTGAAATATCTAAAATGGTGCCTTTAGCTTCAGCACTAGCTTTTTCTAAAATACGAAATGTAATGTCACCCGTACCACCAGCAACGTCCAGGTGGTTTAAAGGGCCAACTGAGCGCGGAGCCAACATAGTGATAAGTTCGTTTTTCCAAACCCTGTGCATCCCGCCCGACATAAGATCATTCATCAGGTCATAATCTTTGGCAACGCGAGAAAATACATGATTAACCCGGCCTTGTTTTTCGCCTGGGTTAACGGTTTGAAAGCCATATGAACTTGTGTTGTCTGTCATCTCGATCTATCTGTTCGTTTTTAATTGCAAAACTCTGCCTGCACCATAACTGATCCGGCCTATGATTGCCAGATAACAAGAATTATTTGAGGGGATATAGCACCCTCATTTTGCTCAAATTCTGTAGACTTGGTAAAGAAATCTATGGAAAGAGAGCTAATATAAGGGCAACGTGCTCTAAATCCGTTTTATGAGGAGCAAAAATGCCAGAACTACCGGAAGTCGAAACAGTAATGAGAGGGCTATCCCCCCATATGACAGGGGCAAAATTGGTAAAAATCGAGCAAAATAGAGAAAATTTGCGCTTTCCATTCCCAAAAGACTTCGTCAAGCGGTTAACCGATGTAAAAGTTGAGTATTTATCAAGGCGAGCAAAATACGTTCTTGTTCACCTTTCTTCAAAAGACATTCTTATGATGCATCTCGGCATGAGTGGAAAGTTTACAGTAAATGGAGATGTGAGCTTGGGAGATAACAACGTTAATCCCAAACATGATCATATTGTCTTTCATCTCTCTAATGGTGATGTCATTCGCTATAATGATCCACGCCGCTTCGGCTATATGGATTTAGTCGAAGAGGGGAATTTACAAAACCATAAATCCTTTATTGATCTGGGCCCGGAGCCTTTGGGAAATGAGTTCAGTGAAGTCACCCTGGCTGAAAAGGCTGTTATCAAAGACAAAAACGGCAAAGTAAAACAGGCGAAAAAAACACCAATAAAAACCTTCCTCCTTGATCAGCGTGTTGTTGCAGGCCTAGGTAATATTTATGTGCTCGAAGCTTTATACAAAGTGAAAATAAACCCAAAACAACCTGTATCAATTCTGGTTACCAAAGCAGGTAAACCAACCAAAAAGGCGACAGAGCTCACAAAAGCCATCCGCCAAGTTTTGCAAGATGCCATTAAAGCTGGCGGTTCAACTTTGAAAGATTACGCAAAAGCAGATGGCTCCTTGGGATATTTCCAACATTCATTCCAGGTTTATGGCAGAGAAGGTGAGGCGTGTCTGGCAAAAGGTTGCAAAGGCACAATCGAGCGCATTTTTCAATCTGGCCGCTCGTCATTCTTCTGTCCGCACTGTCAAAAGAATTAAGTCACTATAATAAAAGCCCCCGGCAATTTCTTGCCAAGGGCATTGTTTTGAGTATCAAAATTAGAGTCTAAAAGAATTGGCTATTTGGCTTTTTCTTCAACTGTAATTTTGGTTGCGGTTTAAAGACCTTCGGTTTCGGTTTAAACTGCGGCTTGATCTTTACTGGTTTCTTATAAATAGGCTTCTTAGGCTTATAAATAATCACCTTTTTCTGACAGCTCGCACCACCTTTGCCAATCGGCTTTCTCGTCATGCCTTTCGCGCAACTGCAATACCAGCCCTTGCCACGCTTGAGCAAGCGGCCATTGTAACAAGGTGGTTTTGGAGTGGAGACCTGGCGTTTCACACAAGAAGCACCACCGTTTTTGCCAATTGGTTTACGATTAAAGCCTTTCGGACAACCACAATACCAACCCTTACCACGCTTAGACAATCTGCCATTATAGCAAGGTGGTTTTGGCGTAGCCTTAGGTGGTTTAGAGCAATAAGCACCACCATTGCTATAGGCTTTGCGGTTATAGCCTTTCGGGCAGCTGCAATACCAACCCTTGCCTCGTTTAGTAAGGCGACCATTGATACAGTCTGGCTTAGGAGTGCTGACTTGTGGTTTGATACAAGCTGCACCACCATTTTTACCAATTGGTCTACGGCTCCAGCCTTTCGGGCAAACACAGCGGTAAGCTTTGCCAGCTTTCACCAACTTGCCTGAGTGGCAAGGAGGAATAGACGTGACCTTCGGTGAGCAAACACCTTTCTTGTTGCGAGAGAAACCAGCTTTACAAACACAACGACCATTTTTGTCTTTATATTCGTTACGGCCAGGTTTACAGCCCTGCGGTATTTTCTGACAAATACCGTAGTTGTTTTTAGCAAAGCCAGATTTACAGACGCATTGTCCTTGTGAATTGCGGAACTCATTTGGACCGAGTTTGCAAATTTTAGGAAGCTTCACGCAATAACCATTTTTGCTACGTGAGAAACCGGGCTTACAAACACAACGACCATACTTGTCTTTGAATTCATTCCGGCCAGGCTTACAGCTCTGTGGTTTAACACAGATGCCACGTTTGTTACGTGTGTAACCAAGCTTACAGACACATTGACCTTGTGCATTGCGGAACTCGTTTGGACCAAGTTTACAAATCGGAGGCAATTTCACGCAATACCCGCGTTGAGTACGTGTGAAGCCAGCCTTACAAACACAGCGGCCATATTGGTCTTTAATCTCATTGCGACCAGGCTTACATGTATCCGGTTTGCGGCAGATGCCATCTGAGCCACGGCGGTAGCCTCGAAGGCAGACACATTGGCCCTTGCGGTTTTTATACTCGCCTTGTCCAGGTGTACAGCCGCGTGAAGGTGGTACACAAAGTTTTGGACCTTTGCGAATAAATCCAGGGCGGCATATGCAACGGTTATCACTTGTCCGCATTTCACCTTTGCCAACTTTACAAAGTTGGACAGGAGGTATTTCCGGATAAATCGGTGGAACAAGCACATCACCAACACAGCGGCGACCATTCCATTTTGTGCCAGATGGGCAGACACAAACACCTTTGTCATTCATCACAAGTGGCGCACGGCATTGGTCTTTCTTAGGTGGATCAAGCGTGAAGGTATGACACCCAACAATTTCACCATTACCTTTGTTACCAGTGCTACCCTGAGCAGCTTTCGCGCCGCCATTACCAAGTGCAGTGTCAGTAACCATGGCGCAATTGCGCAGAGTTCCATCAACTTTTACACTCTCTTCAAACAAGAGACTGATTTTATGCGTCTGACTTTCGCCAGCAGCTAAATCTAATGTGCCTTGGCAAACAAACGGTACTGCCGTTGGTTGCGCATCACATGGTAGGGGCGGTGAGATTGATTGAATAGCTACAGTCAACCCACTACCAGCAAGACCAAGCGCATCCGCAACCTGAACTGAACCGTTAAAGTCAGAAGTGCCAGTATTTTTGATGGTCACATCAAATACACAAGCCTCACCTTTAATACATTGAGCAGGACCTGTTTTCTCAACGCGGATATCAACTCCGCCTTCAACACATGTCTTTCCAATGATAGAGCGATCTTCTTCAGTGCCTTTTGGCTCATAATGGCCAGTTGCACAGTTTCTATAACGCTCACGTCCCTTTCCAGAAAGTTTGATTTTTGCGTCAAAATAACGGGTCGTACCAGGTGTTAGGTGTTCGCCATTAATTGCACAAACCAAATCAGGAACCGGCTCCCCTTCACAAGACCATTCAGGTCCATCAGGAGTTACATCCTCTGACGTAAGTGGTGCATTCGTTCCAATGATACGAGCAACATCATAGATGCGGATGATACCAGTTGGTGTTCCTGTACCGTTGTTGCGAACCATGATGCGGCAAGAAATTTTACCACCAAGAACGCCAGGCTTACATTGCTTATCAATAGAAAGGTCTGGTTTCTTGTCATCTTCTGGGTCTGTACCAGGTTCAGGATCTTCAGGTAAGTTACCTGAAGCACAAGCTTTGTCATTGCCAGGTTTAGCGTCCTTCAAAGTGGCACAATTTTCAATTTCTTTACCTTGATGTTCAGTTGGGTAATTGAATTTTGCACGAACTTTTAGAATAGTCTGACTACCCGAAGGCAAGTTCAACGGAGGATGAGTACAAGTAAAGTTCTGACCATCAACCGTCGCGCAGTTCCATGGTGGAATAGGTGTGAAAGTGACATTATCTGGTTTGTCAGAAAAACTATCTTTCACTTCCAATGGACCATTATAGTCACCATCGCCAATGTTTTTGACAATGATCTCATAATCGAGTGTACACCAGTTATACTTACCAGAAGGCAAGCTGGCACTACAATGTCTAAGCTTATAAGTTTTTTCAATTTTAAGCTCAGGCTCTTTCTCATCATTTTCATCAGGACAACCAGGGCTGCCTTTGATGCAAATTTCTGCACAATCTTTATCATTGGAAAGGTCGCCGAACGGATCAACACCCATTTTTCCATAATTCAATTTTGCGCAGTTTTTGATTTTGTCACTCGGCCACGCATTACCAGGTGTAAAGCCTAATTTCAGGTCTTTAAATTCACCAGGGTTCAGGGTGATGTTGGGGTGCTTACAAATATACATGGCAAGACCAAGATTATAAGCGCAAGACCAAGCAGGGTTCGGGCCACTTGTAATGGCTGCACGATGAGGAATTTGCCACTCATAAAGAGCAAGCTTACCAGTATATTTTTTATCTCCCACATTCTTAACGCGGATGCGGAATTTACAATCACCAGAAGTCTTATCACATTCTGATACAAGCGCCTTTTTGGTCACTTCCAAATCAGGCTCTTTTTCATCATCACAAGGAATGTCCTCAGGGATATCAATGATGATCTCTTCCGTACAACAAGTTGCCAAACCATCAAAGTCAGCAGGGCCAACTTGTTTCACATTGTTCGTAAGAAGATGAACGGTCATGCCTTTCGTGGCACCAACTAAATCCCATTCAAGAACACCACCACCAGGAGGTACAACTTGGAAAGCAGGGTTCACGACAACACCAGGTGTGAGCGATGTGAGTTCAATGGTTGTGCCAGCAAGCTCAGGGCCAACAGGCATTTTGTAAGTGAGGTTGCCAATCGGGCCACCTTCACACTCAACTTCACCTTTTTCTAGCTTGATACAGGGGCCATCACCTGGGTCACCACCGCCATCATCGGGCTTGTCACAGTCAGTCAGATCGATGGTGAATTTAGTTTTCTTTCCATCTTTCCAGTTAGCTGGATCGGGTAATGAAGGGTCATGGCTTTTTGCATTGGTGATACCAAAATCAGTCGTTACCTTTAGCTTGGCTTGGTTAGCCTTCACTTTAGGTACCGGGAATTCAGCTTCATCGATTTTAGCGATCGCCGTAATCGTCCAGGAACGATCATCCAGGCCGCCATCTCCATCCTTTTTATCAGCGGAAAACTTAATCCCTGCTGTCATGAAGTGATCATTAGGGTTGGTGACAGTTGAAAATGCAAATGGGGTCGCGCCCAGAATATCGCCTTTAATTGAGGCTGATACCCAGGATAACCCTTTTGGAAGTTTGTCAGTTACTTTTTGCGAAGCGTGCGTGAATTCTTTTACGTGAAACGCATTTGGGTCATCCCAAAATCCAGGAGTGCCTTGCACATGTAATTTAATTTTAAACCGCACATGCTTACAGCCCAGTTGCTCAGCTGTCTTGGTGAAAGAAAGCTTCGTTTCTGGTTGTGGCGGCTGGCCGCCGCCAGGTTGGACTTTATCTCCTGGTCCTTTCGGGACGGGAGGGCCAACAGGCAGTTTCTTTTGTA
>CAXIDO010000019.1:0-12340 GCA_964022745.1 uncultured Methyloligella sp.
CAAAGCAATTGCTCGCTCTTCATTTGTTCCTGGCGAAGCAATTAATCCTAGAAAATTTATTAAAAAGGGTACTGGCGGTGTTATGGCGGCGCTTTTGACTTCAGGTATGCGCGCTGTTTCAACGAAGATTAAAGAAGAGACGGCAGCTGGCGGTTTTATTTTGCCTGATGATCATGTGGATGTGATTTTATCACGACAGATAAAGGGTGAAGGTCGTGACAGTAAATATGTTTCAAACACTGTTCTTTCTAATGTTCGTGTGCTTGCAATTGGTCAAACGATCGATCCACCTAAGGGAAAGCAAACAGCAACTGGCCGAACTGCAACTTTAGAGTTAACCCCAGGCCAAGCTGAAATTCTAATGCTTGCAAATAAAATGGGTGATGTGTCCTTGGCCCTACGCAGTATTTCTAAACAAACTCAAAGTGATAGTGAGAGTGTTACAAATTTGCGCGGTGATAATCGAGGCACTGTAAGAATGTTTAAGTTTGGTCAAAAGGTTAGAGCTTTTGGTATGTGAATTTAGAGGTGCCTAGTTTGGGGGATATGAACTGGTACCTAAGTTTAATAGTTTATTAGTTTTAGTTTAAAGGTGGTGTTAAGTGATGGGATTATTAATTTTAAAAGAGGCAAGATTAAGCAAATATGTATTTGCTTTCTTTGCGTTTGCCACTGGGCTAATTGCTCATTCAGCTATGGGGATGGCTGAAGGTGGTTACCAAAACTTTCACAATGAACATCGCTCTTTACTTAAGGTTGAACGCGTCGCCAGAGGTGGTGAGACCCGTCATGTTAAAATTGGCTTGAATAAGTCTCTTGTTGTTGAATTGCCAAGAGACGTTCGTGATGTTCTTGTTTCTAATCCAGAGTTTATTGATGCAGTTCTGCATAGTTCTCGCCGAGCTTATTTAATTGGTAAAAAAGTTGGCGAGGGAAATGCTTTTTTCTTTGATAAAGATGGGAATAGAATTTTGACCGTTGAGATATCTATCTCACGGGATATGTCAGCTCTTTCAGGCATGTATAAGAGAATTTTGCGGGATAGTAAGATCAAAGTTGATATGGTCAATGAGCATATTGTTCTAACTGGTTCAGTTCGCACCCCTGTAGATGCTACTAAAGCCGCGGATATCGCTGCACGCTTTGTGAAATCTAAAGAAGAGGTCATTAACTTACTTACAACAAGTGGTAATGAGCAGGTTAATCTTCAAGTCAAAGTAGTTGAAATCAAACGCACAGTTGCAAAACGACTTGGGGTGAATGTTGAGGCCTTTACTTCTGGTAATGGAATTAGTTTTGCGAACCTAACGGACCTTGCTGTGCCGAATAGTTCAACCGTTTTAGAAACTGGTGCACGGGCACTAGGCTTGGCAACTTTTCCAGCCTCTGAAGTTGGTTTGAAATCTCAGCTTCGATTTAGCAAGAATGGAAATGGTGTCGGGGCTGCTATCCGGGCTTTGGAAGAAAATGGTGTTCTACGAACTTTAGCAGAACCTAATCTTACCTCTGTTTCAGGAGAGACCGCAAATTTTCTCGCTGGCGGTGAATTTCCAATTCCTGTTTCAAATGATGATGATGGCATCAAGATTGATTTTAAACCGTTTGGTATTGGATTAGCTTTTACACCGGTTGTTATGGATGAAAAACTTATCAATTTAAAGATTGCTACTGAAGTTAGTGATATTTCAGAACGTGGTGCAATTACGTTAAACTCCATCACAATTCCTGCAATTGAAGTGCGCCGCGCCTCAACAACAGTTGAGCTTGGGTCTGGTGGTTCTATTGTGATTGCTGGTCTGATTTCTGATGCAACAAAGCACAACATTCAAGATGTACCTGGTTTAAAACGCTTGCCAGTTCTTGGTTCTTTGTTTCGGAGCCGTGAGTTTATTAGGGATGAGAGTGAACTGGTTATTATCGTAACTCCTTATATTGTTCATGGTACTTCTCTTAATAAGTTAACACGGCCTGACCAAGGGCTTGGTACCCCTTCTGATCGCAAGGCTTTCTTTAAAGGTCATTTGAATAAATATGATCGTCATAAACGCGCGCCTGTGCGTCGTCGTAAGCCTAAAGTTGTTGAAACACAATGGAGCCTAAAGGATGTATTTAAGGCAGAACCGAGACGGGAAAAACCACGTCGTTCATGGGGACGTAAGACACGTCATGATGATGGTGGTCTTGGGTTTATTGTTGAGTAATTAAAGTTTGAAGGGTTAGTACAATGATTTTTAAAATTATGGATAAGCAATTGCTTCAAACAAGTGCAGCAGTTTTACTCATAGGTGCCGTGGCTTTATTTAGCTCTGCGTGTCGGCATTTTGATCAACGAGTAAGAAAAGATCATTATGCAGGGTCTTTTTTTGGAGATCCGACAGTTGATCATCCAATTCGAGTTGCAAAAGATAAACTGGCTATTTCAGTTCCTGTTCGGCGGCATGATGAAAAACTTTCACCTTCCAAACTAAATGAAGTGAGAACGTTTCTTCATTATTATCGTGAGGGCGGCGTTGGGGATATTAAGGTTACTTTACCTTCAAATTCACGTCATCAATATGCAGTGAGGAAAGTGTTGAAAGATATTCAACGTCAGATGGAAGCTTTGTCTATTGGGCCTGAGGTTGTCGGAGTGACCCGCTATTCGGGCCGCGGTGACCGGTATCCAGTTATTCATTTATCTTACAAGCGTTATGTTGCTCATGGGCCAGAATGTGGTCAGTGGAATAAGAATTTAAACGAGAGTGAAAACAATCGTAACTCTCCTGATTGGGGATGTGCACGGCAAAGAAATTTAGCAGCCATGGTTGCAAATCCGCGTGATTTAAAAGGACCTCGAGGTTGGAGCCCAAGGGATTCTCGTCGTCGGGACGTGATGTGGGATAAATTTGTTAAGGGTGAAGTTTCTGCTGCGAAACGCTCTAAAGATGAACGAGTAGATGCTCGTAGTGAAAAATAATTAATTCTATGTATGACTTTAGGGAAATTGGAAATGAGTGATACGGCCTATACACAGGATGGAAATCTTCAGGAAACTTCTGATGTAAGTGGTGCTTCTGATATGGTTGATGCTAATCGTAAAGCACGTCCTGTGCCCAGAATTTCAATTCAAGCTTTTTGTGAAGATCAAAAGTTTGTTGACGCAATGCAAAGTGCGAGCAATGACAGACGCATGGATAAAGCACATTTGTCTATGCAGATGGGCGGTGTTAGTGCGGCATTAGAAACATATCGCGATGGGCCAACTCCAAATTTAATTATTTTGGAGAGTAAAGCTAACCGTGAAAAACTATTGATGCAACTTGATCAATTGGCTGAAGTTTGTGACGCGGGAACGAAAGTAATTATTGTTGGTCATGTTAATGATGTGATCTTGTATCGGGCATTGGTTGAACGGGGAGTGAGCGAATATTTGGTCGCTCCGGCTGAACCGTTGCAAATTATTAGCTCTATTTCCAATTTATATTCTGACCCTGATGCTGAACCTCTTGGGCAAATTTTAGCTTTTGTTGGAGCTAAGGGTGGGGTTGGTTCGAGCGTATTAAGTCATAATGTTGCTTGGGCTTTGTCTGAGATTACTAGTACGGATGTTGTGATTTCTGACTTTGACTTACCGTTTGGAACAGCTGGTTTAGATTTTAATCAGGACCCATCTCAAGGTATTGCAGAGGCCTTATTTCAATCTGATCGACTTGATGACGTTATGCTAGACCGCCTGTTATCAAAATGTTCTGATAGATTAAGTTTATTTGCTTCTGCGGGTAATTTGGATCAGGAATATGATGTTGAACGTGAGCCTTGTGATCTTGTGCTTGATGTTCTTCGCAAGAATATTCCGAATTCAGTTTTGGACTTACCACATGCTTGGACGTCTTGGTCTAAATATGTCCTCATGCAATCTGATGAAATTATCATTACGGCTACGCCAGATTTAGCTAATTTGAGAAATACGAAGAACATTCTCGACTATTTAAAAGCTAATCGTAAGTCAGATGTATCTCCGCGTTTGATTTTAAATTTAGTCGGTATGCCGAAGAAGCCGGAGATTTCAGTTGCTGATTTTTCTCAAATTGTAGAACTGAAACCCTCGGTTGTTATTGATTATGATGCTGAGGTTTTCGGGACAGCAGCGAATAACGGTCAAATGATTGGTGAGTTTTCTCAAAAATCTAAAGTTGCAAATCAGATTTTGGATTTTGCTTATTTGTTGGCAAATGTAAAACCTCCGCAGCAGGAAGAAAAATCGATTTTAAAACCAATTCTAAGCCGAATTGGTATGAAGTAGGAAAGAGTTTGTTATGTTTGGTAAACGGGGTTCTAGTGGAAATGGACAATTTGGTCAGGGTGGCCAGGCTGGGCAGGGGCAAGCGCCTAAGCAGCCCCAGGCTGATGTTGCACCAAAAAAAGTTGAAGTTGCTGCTTCCGTAGAATTGAAACCAAAACAACAAGTTAAAGTTGATCCGGAACCGGCGCAGCCAGTTGTTGAAGTTGAACCAAAACGTTCTGAGAATTATTATGATGTAAAGACAACAGTCTTTAATGCTCTCATAGATACGATTGATCTTACACAACTAGCTAATCTTAACAATGATGCAGCACGTGAAGAAATTCGCGATATTGTTGGTGAAATTCTTGCCATCCAGAATGTCATTATGCCAATTTCTGAGCAAGAAGAGCTCATTGAAGATATTTGCAATGATGTGCTTGGTTATGGTCCTCTAGAGCCATTGTTAGCACGTGATGACATTGCTGACATTATGATCAACGGAGCTCACGATACCTTTATTGAGGTGGATGGTAAGGTGCAACATTCGTCTGTTCGCTTTACTGATAATATGCAGCTTCTCAATATTTGTCAGCGGATTGTTAGTCAGGTGGGACGCCGTGTTGATGAAACCAGCCCAATTTGTGATGCTCGTTTGCCAGATGGATCTCGTGTGAACGTTATTGTTCCTCCACTTGCTCTTGAAGGTCCGACTATGACCATTCGGAAATTTAAGAAGGATCGCCTTACACTTCAGCAATTGATGGAATTTAAAGCGATTTCTCCTGAAGGCAAAGAGGTTCTCGAAATTATCGGTAAATGTCGGTGTAACATCGTTATTTCAGGTGGTACTGGCTCGGGTAAAACAACTCTTTTGAACTGTATGACGGCTTATGCTGATAAAGATGAGCGTGTGATTACTTGTGAAGATAGTGCCGAGCTTCAATTGCAGCAACCGCATGTAGTACGTTTAGAGACCCGCCCTCCAAACCTTGAGGGTGAAGGCGAAATTACGATGCGTGATTTGGTGAAGAACTGTTTGCGTATGCGACCAGACCGGATCATTGTTGGTGAGGTTCGTGGCCCAGAAGCATTTGATTTATTACAAGCAATGAATACAGGTCACGATGGTTCAATGGGCACCTTGCACTCAAATAGTCCGCGTGAAGCGATTAGCCGTCTAGAAAGTATGATCTTGATGGGTGGTTTTGCACTTCCTGCGAAAACCATTCGTGAAATGATTGTTGGCTCAGTAGATGTTATCATTCAGGCTTCGCGTCTGCGAGACGGTTCGCGGAAAATTACTAAGATTACTGAAGTTGTTGGTATGGAAGGTGAAGTGCCAACTCTGCAGGATATTTTTGTTCATGACATTGTAGGCGAAGATGAGAATGGTAAGCTTGTTGGCCGTCATCGTTCAACGGGTATTACACGTCCTAAGTTTTATGAGCGTGCTCAATATTTTGGCGAACATCAACGCCTTACTGAAGTGCTTTCAAATGCTGAAGTTACAGATGAACATGGTAATCCATTAGGAGAAGCTCATGTTTGATAATAATATGATCATGTTTGCAGCAATGGGCATGGGGGCACTATCCTTTGGTGTCATTATTTTTATTCTTCTGGATCCAATTTTATCTGGTTCAAGCAAAGCTGAAAAACGAAAAAAAGCGTTAGCTGGTGGTTCTGCTCAGAAACGAGAAACCCGCGAAGGGAATGCTGAAGCGCGGCGGCGCCAACAAGTCTCTGAAACCATGAAAGAGATTGAAGAAAAAAGTAAAAAACGTGAAAAGATTACAATGCGATTGCGTTTACAACGCGCAGGATTAGAGGCTGTGTCACCTAAATCCTTCTATCTATTTTCTGCAATTGGTGGTGTTGTTTTAGCTTTGATTTTGCTTGTTATTGGTACTCCGATTTACATTGTCCCAGTTGGGTTCTTTGTTGGTGGTGTGGGTCTGCCACGTTATGTGCTTAGCTATTTAACCAAAAAGCGCCAGAAATTATTTATGTCTGAATTTGTAAATGCGATTGATATTATTGTTCGCGGTGTTAAAGCAGGTTTGCCTTTTAATGATTGTATGCAGATTATTACAACTGAAGTTGGAGAGCCTGTTCGCAGTGAATTTTTAAATGTTGTTGAACAGCAGAGGATTGGTGTCCCTGTTGAACAAGCCATGCAAAAGCTATTTGAACGTGTTCCTCTACAGGAAGTGAATTTCTTTTGTATTGTGGTGACGATCCAGCTTTCTGTTGGTGGTAATATTTCTGAAGCCTTAATGAACCTTGCTAATGTTTTGCGTGATCGTCACAAGCTAAAGGCTAAAGTGCAGGCTGTCAGTATGGAAGCTAAAGCGTCAGCTGGTATTATTGGTTCTTTGCCTTTGCTGGTTATGGGCGGTGTTTCTTTTGCTAATCCAGATTATATGTCTTTGCTTTTTACCCACCCGACTGGTCACATGATTCTCATGGGTAGTGCTCTTGTTATGTTGACGGGTGTTTTGGTTATGCGCTGGATGATTAATTTTAAGATTTAGAGTTTGCGGTTGGGTTTGAGTTTTAGTGTTAAATTAGGTGTTTTGTAATGTATGAATTAATTCAACAGGCTATGGATCCGCAATTTATTGTGATCGTTCTGACTGCGGTTGCTGCTTTTGCAACCGTTTTAACATTGACGATGCCTCTTTTTGCCAATGATAAATTAAACTCTCGGATGAAATATGTTTCCGATGAACGTGAAAAACTTAAAATTCAACGTTTACAGGAAATGGCCGCTGAAAATGTAAATAAGGGGAATCTTCGTCATCAAAGTAAGTCTGGTACTGAGCGAATTGTTAAGATGTTCAACTTGCGCAAAGCTCTGGAAACGGAAGATCTGGCTTTAAAAATGAAGATGGCTGGTTTGCGTGGACCAGCTCCGCTTATGACATTTTTGGCTGCCCGTTGTTTGCTCCCTGTGGTTGGTTTGGTCGTGGCTGGCTTTTACATTAACTTTGTAAATGATTTTGGTCTCCAGGGTATGTTGAAATATTGTGTTATTATGGCCGGAGGGTATTTAGGCTTCTATTTGCCAAATATTTTTATTTCGAACCTTATACAAAAACGCCAAGATTCCATTCGGCAAGCGTTTCCTGACGCGCTTGATTTGCTTTTGATTTGTGTTCAGGCTGGTATGTCTATTGAAGCTGCTTTCCGAAAAGTCGCGATTGAGATTGGTAATCAATCAGCTGAACTGGCTGAAGAGTTGACGCTTACTACTGCTGAAATGTCCTATTTGCAGAATCGTAGACAAGCGTTTGAAAACTTGGGATTAAGAACTGGTTTGCCTGGTGTCAGGGCTGTGGTTACAAGTTTAATACAGGCTGAAAAATATGGTACGCCTTTAGGAACCGCTCTTAGAGCTATGGCTGAAGAGTTTAGAGATGAGCGGATGAATGAAGCTGAGAAAAAAGCAGCCGCCTTACCACCTAAATTGACAGTGCCGATGATTGTGTTTTTCTTACCCGTACTTTTTGCTATTATTCTTGGGCCAGCGATTATTAAGGTAACAGAAACATCATTTTAAAAGTTTGTAATTCAGACAAAACAAAAGCCGTCATTTTTCAGTGACGGCTTTTGTTTGTAAATTAATTAAAAGCCCGGTTTTAAGAACTGGGCAATAATAATTATTTATTTGCTGCAAGTCTGGCCTTTGTAGCGGCAACTGTTTGAGCTTTAGCTTTTGCGCTTTGACGAGACAGCGGTTGAAAGGCGATTTCAGAGTGATATTCGCAATAGGGTGTTCCATCAGATTT
Source organism: uncultured Methyloligella sp. (assembly GCA_964022745.1). Lineage (GTDB taxonomy): Bacteria > Pseudomonadota > Alphaproteobacteria > Rhizobiales > HXMU1428-3 > HXMU1428-3. The sequence continues at coordinate 8,056 of CAXIDO010000019.1, forward strand.
CTTTTTTCCGCAGAAGTGAAAGTCACTATCTTGCGGGTCACCAATTGGCCAACGGCATTGACTTTCTTTTAAATCAACAAGGTCAACACGCTCTTCTACCGGAATTTCCAATTCAACAAATTGAGAACGGAATGGCTCTTCTTTTGGTGCATCTGAAGGTGTTGAAATGCTACGTAGAGCTGTGTTGCTGTTTGAAAACAAGCCTAATCTAGGTGAATTGCTTTGACGTGTTGCTTTGTGCTTTCTGGCCCTGGCTGGTTTTGCCCTTGAGGTTGTAGCTCTACCTGATAAGCCTAGTCTGTGAACTTTGCCAATGACTGCGTTGCGCGTTACACCGCCCAAACGACCTGCAATCTGGCTTGCGCTTAAACCCTCTGCCCATAATTTCGTTAATACTTCAACCCGTTCGTCGGTCCAGGACATGAGTGCCTCCTCAAAATTTAAGCCAAATAATTTCAAACTTTTTAAACGTGCGATTGTCTAAATAGTTCCTTTTCAGCATGAGCACCGCCTCAACACTGAATTACAATATCAAATAAGAAAGGCTCGAATTTAAGAAATCAGAAGCCTGAAATTATTTGAGTACACGACTAAAAACTGGAAAATTACAGAACCTTTAGGTGGGCTGTTCGGACAAAATACAAAATGACCTGATCAACTTTCACCTATGACAAAGATAGCAAAATACTGAAAATACGAATGACTATTCAAGAAACGCGTCAATTAAGGATGATGTAAAGCTACACTGATCGAGTTGCTATCTGCAAGGGGAGGAGGAAATGATTTTATGCTTTTCAACAGTCCAAATAGTTAGTGTTACGTTTTGGGCACGAGTAAATTAAAAAAAGGCTAAAAATACATATATCCTTATTTTTATTAGAGAACTTTTCAGTCACTGTTTTTATTTTCCCCCAGTTCTTCACTCACTTTACACAAGTTGTTCTTAATTGGGGCGCTTACCATTTAATTCTATAACAATGTTTTTTCTCCTGCTGGTTGTATGGTGCTTTTTCACACGCCGTCTTTTGAGTTCTGATTTGGGTTTTAATTTGGTATCTGGCTTTCTAAAAACAGGTTTTAATGAATATAACCCCTTTCAAACCTGTTCTATGCTGCAAATGTTTGACAGAAAGGGCAGCTAAACGTTAGTATAGCTTAAGTTTTAGGCTGCCTTTTGGCAGCTTTATTTATTTGTGGGCTTTCTTTCAAAAGCTTTCTTTAAATAGGTTTTCCGGGAAAATGACGAATAAAATTTTACCGACTTATGCGCGGACCAATATTACTTTTGATCATGGTGATGGATGCGAACTGGTTGCAACCAATGGTGATCGATATTTGGACTTTGGCGCTGGTATTGCTGTTAATTCTCTTGGTCATGGTCACCCTTTACTAGTTGAGGCCATTCAAAATCAAGCCTCTAAATTAATGCATGTCTCCAATCTTTATAAAATTGAAGGGCAGGAACGTTTGGCTGACCGGCTTTGCGAAAATACTTTTGCAGATAAAGTCTTTTTTGCTAATTCCGGGGCAGAGGCCAATGAATGCGCTGTGAAAATGGCTCGGAAGTATCAGTCTTCTATGGGCAAGCCAGAACGTTATCGTATTATTACTTTCGCAGGTGGGTTCCATGGGCGAACACTTGCAATGATTGCCGCTGGCGGACAAGAAAAACATTTAGAAGGTTTTGGACCCAAGGTTGATGGATTTGACCAAGTGCCTTTAGGTGATAGTGAGGCATTAAAAGAGCTTATCTCGGAAGAGACTGCTGCGCTTATGATTGAGCCTATTCAAGGTGAAGGTGGAATTAATAGTGCTGATGTTGAATTCTTGAGAGAGTTACGTTCTCTTTGTGATAGCCAAAGCCTTGTTCTGATATTTGATGAAGTGCAAACCGGGGTTGGAAGAACGGGAGCTCTTTATTCTTATGAGCAATTTGGTGTTGAGCCAGATATTTTGACAACAGCTAAAGGGCTTGGCGGTGGTTTCCCTGTGGGAGCTTGCCTGGCAAAAGATGAAGTTGCGCGCCCAATGATTGCTGGATCACATGGATCGACTTTTGGTGGAAATCCTCTTGCTATGGCTGCGGCTAATGCTGTCTTGGATGTTGTGCTTGAGCCTGGTTTTCTCGAAGGTGTTAGAGAAAAGGGCTTGGTATTGAAGCAGAAACTTGCTTCGGTGACTGATCAGTTCCCTGAAGTTTTTGATATGGTGCGTGGTGAAGGTCTTTTGCTGGGTTTGCATGCAAAAGTTCCCCCGCAATATGTTGTTGCCGCCTGTTTTGAAGAAAAACTTCTTTGTGTTCCGGCGGGAGATAATGTTGTTCGTATTTTACCGCCATTGATCGCAACAGCAAAAGAGTTCGATCAGGCAATTGCTGCTCTTGAGCGAGCTGCAACCAGGCTTTCCAAAGAAATTGGAAACACAACTTCATAGAAATGAGTGGATTTATAAGTTTAGTTTAAAAAGCAGTTCAGCTGTTTTTTAGAAATTAGTATTTTTTAAGTGATGGAAACGAAATTAAGCCAAAGGAAAGCGCCTATGGCATACCGGCATTTTATTGATCTTGATAGTTTAAGTAGTGAGACAATTTCTCATATATTGTCATCAGCTTTAGCTATGAAAACAGAGTTTAAAGAATTAAGACACAAGGCTCCTAAATTGTGTGAGGGGCAAGTGTTGGCTTCTATTTTTGAAAAACCTTCAACACGCACGCGACTTTCTTTTGATGTGGCGATGCGCGATCTTGGTGGTTCTTGCATCACTTTAAGCTCAAATGATTTGCAATTGGGGCGCGGCGAATCCATCGCGGATACGGCTCGGGTCATGTCTCGATATGTTGATGTGATTATGCTTAGAACTGACGCTCATCAAAAATTACTGGATTTAGCTGAATTTGCGGATGTGCCTGTGATTAATGGTTTAACTGACCACTCTCACCCTTGCCAAATCATGGCTGATATTCTGACCTTTGTTGAAAAACGCGGTTCGATTGAAGGGGCTAAGGTGGCTTGGATTGGCGATTGCAATAATGTGGCTCTTTCTGCTGTTCATGCCGCGGCGAAGCTTGGCTTTTCTCTTTATATTGCGGCACCTAAGGAATATGGGCCAACAAAAGCGATGGAAGAGGCTGTGAAGGCTGATCAAAAGGCAAAGAAAAACTCCATACATTTTGTTGAAGAGCTCGATGATGCGTTTGTTGATGCTGATCTGATTATGACGGATACGTGGGTTTCTATGGGTGATGAAGATGAGGAGGTACGAAAAAAAGTTTTTGCACCTTATCAGGTCAACTCTGAGATGATGAAACTTGCCTCTAAAGATGCACTGTTTATGCATTGCTTGCCAGCTTATCGTGGCCGTGAAGTTACAGCTGAAGTGCTTGATGGGCCGCAATCAGTTGTGTTTGATGAAGCTGAAAATCGGTTGCATGCTCAGAAGGCGATTGTTGCCTGGAGTTTGGGTGCTATATAGGGGGAAGATAGGTAACTCTCAGGTTTAATTTTTAATAAACCTGTTGCCAGATTTACTCTTTATATTTTAGGTCAGAGTTTTTTAGATCAAATTTTAAATTAGGAAAATTTCATGAGCGATGAAGAACATGGTTCTGATGATGATATTGGAACTTCGCATTCGGCAGTTTCTGATGATGGATACATCTTTTTAGATAGTGACATCAAAGATGATGTTGTATTGCCGTTTCAAGCTGATGAAGCTGGGGCGCGTGGTCGTTTGGTTCGGCTTGGGAGCACAGTCGATAAGATTTTATCTGATCATGATTATCCTGATGGTGTTGCGACTTATTTGGGCGAAGCGATTACGCTTACCTGTCTTATCGGGGCTTCGCTTAAATTTGATGGCAAGCTGATTTTACAGACTAAAACCGATGGTCCGATAAGTATGCTTGTGGTTGATTATACGACGCCGGGTAAATTGCGTGGTTATGCGAGCTATAACAAGGCTGCTGTTGCTGAGCTTGAGGCGGATGGTGTTGAGCATGAAATCGGTAGCTGGTTAGGGCGTGGGTATTTGGCCCTTACTGTTGATCAAGGTGCTGATATGGAGCGCTATCAGGGGATTGTTGCCGTGGAGAGAGACTTCCTTGGCACAGTTGCTGAAGATTATTTTATGCAATCTGAGCAGATCCCTAGTTTGGTGCGTTTAAATGTTGCGAAACATTATAATGCTGATGCCGGAGATGATGGAAAGCATTGGCACTGGCGGGCAGGTGGGCTTCTTGTGCAATATCTGACCCGTGAAGGTGGTCATGATTATGATAGTGATGAAC